>CAMDOY010000017.1 GCA_945903655.1 Rhizobium sp. Q54
TGGCCCGGCGTGTCCAGCAGGTTGAAGACGCAGCCGCCATATTCGAAGGTCATCACGGAGGTCACGACCGAGATGCCGCGCTCGCGCTCGATGCCCATCCAATCCGAACGGGTCTGGCGGCGGTTGGCCTTGGCGCGCACTTCTCCGGCCAACTGAATCGCGCCGCCGAAGAGCAGCAGCTTTTCGGTCAGCGTGGTCTTGCCAGCGTCAGGGTGGGAGATGATGGCGAAGGTGCGCCGCCGGGAAACGGGGTCGATGTCTGCGGTCATGGTCCTGAAATCCACGGCCCGCCGGAGGGGCGGGCCGTAAGGGGCTTAACAAATACGGGGGGCCTAATGCAAACAATCCCGCCTATTCGGCTGTCTTGGCCTCTTTCACCGGGACCAGAGCCGCGCGATCCGCAGCCTCCCGCGCATGATCGCGCGCCAGGAAGGTGTAGACGACAGGCGTGACGAAGATGGTGAAGAGCGTGCCGATGGCCATGCCCGAGCCGATGACGAGGCCGATGTCGAAACGGCTGCGCGCGCCCGCGCCTGCGGCGAGGATCAACGGCAACATGCCCGCCACCATGGCGGCGGTGGTCATGAGGATGGGGCGCAGGCGCACACCCGCCGCATGTTCGATGGCCTCGCGGCGGCCCATGCCCTGCTCTTCCTGCAGGCGGTTGGCGAATTCCACCATGAGGATGCCATGCTTGGAGATGAGGCCGATGAGCGTCACGAGCCCAATCTGCGTGTAGATATTGATGGAGGCCATGCCGAAGCTGCCCAGCACATTCAACGGCAGCAGCGCCCCGAACATGGAGGTCGGCAGGGCGATCAGGATGATCAGGGGATCGCGGAAGCTTTCGAACTGGGCCGCGAGCACGAGGAAGATCACGATCAGCGCGAAGATGAAGGTGATGGCGAGCGTATTGCCCTCCTGCACATATTGGCGCGCATCGCCCTGGAAGTCATAGGTATAGCCCTCGGGGAAGATCTCCTTCGCCTTGGCGGTGAGGAAGTCGATGGTCTCGCCGATGGTGCGGCCGGGGAAGGGCACGCCAGACAGCGTCGCCGAGCTGAGCTGCTGGAAATTCGTCAGAGCGTTGGGCTGCACGGTCTGGGTCACGGTGGCGATGGAGGAGAGCGGCACTAACTCGCCTGAGCTTGTGCGCACCTGATAGCGCAGCAGCCAGTCGCCGGTGATGCGGAACTCGCGCGGCGCCTGGGGAATGACCTGATAGCTGCGGCCATAGAGGCTGAAGCGGTTCACATAGTTGCCGCCAAGGAAGGTGGCGAGCGAAGAGCCCACATCCTGCATGCTCACCCCAAGGCGATTGGCCTTGGCGGAATCGATCTTGAACTCGATCTGCGGCGTGTCGAACTTGAGGTCCGCGTCGGTGAAGATGAACAAGCCGCTCTTTTGCGCCGCCTGCTGCATCTCCGCCAGCACGCCCGCAAGCTGCTGATAATCGCCGGTGGTGCGGATGACGAATTGCACGGGCGGACCGCCCGCCGAGCCCGGCAGGGCCGGGGGCGCGAAAGCGAAGGCCTGGGCGCCGGGAATGAGCGTGAGCTTGGATTGCAGATCCTGCAGCACCTGCTTCTGGTTGCGCTTGCGCTCTTCCCAGGGCTTCAGGATGAGGCCTGCGAAGGCCTGCCGCACGCCGCCCGATCCATTGATGGCGAAGACATGCTCGTTCTCGGGGATCTTGGCGATCTCCGTCTGTAGCTTGCCGGTCATGTTCTCGAGATAGTCGAGGTTGGCGTATTGGGGCGTCTTGACGATGCTGACGATGAAGCCCTGATCCTCCTCCGGCGCCAGCTCGCGCGGGGTGGACAGATACATCACGGCGGTGATCGCCAGCACGCCCACCAGCACCAGCACGGTCATGGCGCGAAACTCGAGGGTGCGATGCAGCCTGCGCTCATAGCGCTTGCGCAGGCCCTCGAACAGGCGGTCGAGGAAGGCGGCGAAGCGGCCCTGGCCCTGCGCGCTGTGGGGCTTGAGAAGCTTCGAGCACATCATGGGCGAGAGGGTCAGCGCCACGAAGCCCGACACGAAGACCGCGCCCGCCAAAGTGAAGGCGAATTCGCGGAACAGCGCGCCCGTGACGCCGGTGACGAAGCCGATGGGCGCATAGACCGCGATGAGCGTGATCGTCATGGCGATGACGGGCCCGGCGATTTCGCGCGCGCCCTTGATGGAGGCCTCGTAGGGCGTCAGGCCCTCTTCGATATGGCGATAGATATTCTCCACCACCACGATGGCGTCATCCACCACAAGGCCAATGGCGAGCACCAGAGCCAGCAGCGTCAGAAGATTGATCGAGTAGCCCAGCGCCAGCAGCATGATCATCACGCCCACCAGCGAAAGCGGAATGGTGACGATGGGGATCAGCGTGGAGCGCATGTTGCCGAGGAAGAGGAAGATCACGACGACCACGATCAGCGCCGCTTCCCCAAGGGTCTTGGCGACTTCCCAGATGGAGGCGCGGATGAAGGCGGTGGCGTCATAGGCGACGCCCGCGTCGAGCCCTGCGGGCAGATTGGCCTGCAACTGCGGGAAGGCCTTGCGCACATTGTTGATGACGGTCAGCGGATTGGCGGTCGGCGTGGCGTAGACGCCGATGAACACGGCCTTCAATCCATCGAAGACGGAGGAGGCTTCGGCGCTCTCTGGGCCCAATTCCACGCGGGCGATATTCCCTAAGCGAATGAGCGAGTCGCCGCGCGCGGCGATGACCAGTTGCGAGAAGGCCTGCGCGCTGTCGAGGGACGTCAGGGCGTTGATGCTGGTCTGCACCCAGTCGCCCTTGATCTGCCCGGCGGCGGAAGTGAAATTGTTGGCGGCGAGAGCAAGGCGCACATCGCCCGGCGTCACGCCCCGCGCGGCCATGCGCTCGGGATCGAGCCAGATGCGCATGGCGAAGGTCTGCCCACCCAGAATCTGCGCCTCGCCTACCCCGTCAAGCGTTTGCAGGCCCGGCTGCACCACGCGAATGAGATAGTCGGTGATCTGCGAGGCCGACATGCTCGCGGAGTTGAAGGACAGATACATCAGCGCGATGCCCTGCCCGGTCTTCTTCACCACCACGGGGTCATTGGCCTCACGCGGCAGGGTGCTCTTGACCTGATTGATCTTCGACAGAACGTCCGTCACCGCCCGGTCCGCGCTGGCGTTGAGCCGCAGATTGAGCGTGATGGTCGAGACATTCTGCTGGGAGCTCGACACCAGGGTGTCGATGCCTTCCGTGCTCGCCACCGCCTGCTCGAGCGGCGTGGTGATGAAGCCGCGGATGAGGTCGGCGTTGGCGCCGGGATAGGTGGTGGTGATGGTGAGGGTCGTCTGCTGCAATTCCGGATATTGCCGGATCTGCAGCTTCAGCCCGGCCTGAATGCCCACCAGCAGCAGCATGAGGCTGACGACAGTGGAGAGAACCGGACGCTTGATGAAAAGATCTGTGAAAGCGCTCATGACTGGCCCCTACTGCCGGGGCAAGGGATTGAGCGACGCAGGCAGCGCCAGCGAATTATCAACGCGCACCCGCGCGCCCGCCATGAGCTTGGACTGGCCCTCGCTCACCACCTGCTCGCCGGGCTCCAGCCCGCTGAGGATGGAGACGCGCGCGCCGCGCGAGGCGCCCAGCTTCACCGCGCGCCGCTCCACGATCATCTGATCGGCGGGCGCAGACTGGGCGGACCCCGCCGCCGCGGGCGCAGGCATCACCACATAGACGCTGTCGCCATAGAGGGAATAGGTGACGCCCGTGCGCGGCAAGGTCACCAGCGACTGCGCCTTGCCCACCAGCACCGCCACATTGGCGAACATGCCGGGCTTCAGGCGTTTGTCGGCGTTCTTGACCTCGGCGCGGACCACCAGATTGCGTGTTTCGGCGCTGACGCGCGCATCGAGCGAAATCACCTTGCCCACGAAGGGCGTGTCGGGCCAGGCGTCGACCGTGACCTCCACCACCTGTCCGGTGGCGAGTTCGGCGATGGCCTGCTCGGGAATGGGGAAATCCACATAAATGGGGTCAAGCTGCTGCAGGCTGGCGATGCCCGTGCCCGGCGACACATATTGGCCGATATCGGCCCGGCGCAGACCGATGCGACCCGCGAAGGGCGCCGACAGCGCCTTCTGGGCGATGAGCGCGCGGGTGCGCTCCACGGCGGCGGAGGCCTGATCGCGCGCCGCTTCCGCCGCGTCGAGGGTGGAGCGGGAGGTGGAGCCGCCCGTGATGAGCTGGCGCTGGCGATCCAGCGCCAGATCCGTGTTCTTGAGGGTGGCCAGATTGGACTTCAGGTCCGCCTGCTCCACGGAATCGTCCAGCTCGACCAGCAGGGTCCCCTTGGCGACTTCCTGCCCGGAGTCGAAATGGAAGGCGCGGATGACGCCGCCGATCTGCGGCGCCAGCTCGATCCCCTGCACGGCGCGGAAGGTGCCCACCGCCGGAATGCGCTCGATCCAGTCCTCCTTTTTGGCCTCCGTCACCGCCACGGTCGCCACCGGCGGCGGCGCCTTGCTGATGAAGCCCTTGATCATCTCCGGCTTGAAAACGAACTGGAAATAGCCAAGCCCCCCGGCGAAGCCCGCCAGCAGAAGGAACACAAAGGTCAAAGTCAGGGAACGTCGCATCGGGCACCGGAAGGAATGGCCTTCGCAAGTGCGAAGGAGTGGGGGCGCTCTAGCACATAAAGCAGGCCGGAGCGACCGATATGGCAGGCGCCGGGACGGTGAAGGCGCGGCGACCCCCGAATTACGGGCCACCCCTGAATTTGGATGAACCCTTCAGGTCAAGGCGCCGCCCCCTGCCTATTCCGCAGGCAGGCCCATGGCGGATTTCTGCAGGAAGGCCGGGCTCTTGCGCCGCGACAGGCGGCTCATCAGCAGGTAGATCACCGGGGTCGTGTAGAGGGTGAGGATCTGCGACAGCACCAGCCCGCCCATGATGGTCACCCCCAGCGGACGGCGCAGCTCCGACCCCGCGCCTGTGGCGATGAGAATCGGGATGGCGCCGAATATCGCGGCCATGGTGGTCATGAGAATCGGCCGGAACCGCTCAAGGCAAGCGGCGCGCATGGCCTCGCGCGGGGTCAGCCCCCGCTCCCGCTCCGCCGCGATGGCGAAATCCACGAGCATGATGCCGTTCTTCTTCACGATGCCGATGAGCAGAATGATCCCGATGAAGGCGATCATGGTCAGCTCCATGCCCGAGGCCTGCAGCGCGATGAGCGCGCCGAGCCCGGCGGGGGGAAGCGTGGAGACGATGGTGAGGGGATGGATGAGGCTCTCATAGAGCACCCCCAGGATGATATAGACCGCCAGCAGCGCCGCGATGATCAGCATGGCCCCATCGTTGGAGGTGTCCTTGATGGCCTTGGCGTCGCCGGAAAAATCCGCCCGCACCCCCGGAGGCAGGCGGATGGCGGCGATGGCCGCCTGCAGGGCCGTATTGGCCTCCTCAGCCGCCACCCCGGGCGCGGCGGCGTAGTTGATGGTGATGGAGGCGAACTGGCCGGTATGGTTGATGGAGAGCGGCGCCGATCCCCGCTCCACCCGCGCCAGCGAACCCAGGGGCACCTGCACGCCGCCCGCACCGGGCGCATGGAGGCCGGAGAGATCATTGGGATCGCGCTGGCGGCTCTGCATCACCTCCAGCACCACCTTGTACTGGTTGCGCTCGCCATAGATGGTCGAGATCTGCCGCTGGCTGAAGGCGTTGGAGAGCACATTGTCGATGGCCGCGATATTGACGCCCATGCGCGCCGCCGCCGCCCGGTCGATCACCACCTTCGCCTGCAAGCCCTCCTTTTCGCGGTCGCTCGAGACATCGACGAGTTGCGGCACGGCCTTGGCCGCCTCCTGCGCTTTCACGCCCCAGGCGTCCAGCTCTTCGGCGTCGGAGCCCCAGAGGGTGAACTGGAAATTCGATTTGCCCTGTCGCCCGCCAACACGCACATCCTGCATGGCCACGAGGAACACGCGCAGGCCCGGCAGCAGCGACAATTGCTCGCGCAGGCGCGCGATGACCTTCTGCGAATTGTCGTCCCGCTTGGCCTTCAGCCCCACATACATGCGCCCGCTGTTGACCGACCAACCGCCGCCCACGAAGAACGCGGTGGATTCCACTGCCGGATCCGCCGCGATGATCGCCGCCGCCTTGCTCTGCACCTCCTGCATGGCGGCGAAGGAGACATCCGGCCCCCCTTCCGTAAAGGCGAAGAGCAAGCCCAGATCATCCTGCGGCAAGAGTCCCTTGGGCACGACGCGGTAAAGCTGAACGGTGAGGCCGATGGTCAGCAGGAAAACTCCCAGCACCACGAAGGGCCGCGCCAGCGCCACCTCCAGCGAGCGCCCATAGGCGTCGCGCAGGCGGTCGAGCGCCCGGTCGAACCAGCCGGACCTTCGCTCGCCCCGCGCCATGAAGCGCCCGCAGATCATGGGCGTGACCGTCAACGAGACGAAGGCCGAGGCGAGGATGGCGAAGGTGAGGGTCAGCGAGAATTCGCGGAACATGCGCCCCATGATGCCGGGCATGAAGAGCAGGGGAATGAAGGCGGCGATCAGCGAGAGGCTGATGGAGATGACCGTGAAGCCGATCTGCCGCGCGCCCATCAGGGCCGCCCGCATGGGGCTGACGCCAGCGGCGATGTTGCGGTCGATGTTCTCCACCATGACGATGGCGTCATCGACCACGAAGCCCACGGAAATCACCACCGCCATGAGCGAGAGATTGTCGAGCGTATAGCCGCAGGCCCACATGCTGGCGAAAGCAACGCCGAGCGACAGCGGCACAGAGACCCCCGCCCCCACCACAGGCGCCGTGCGACGCAGGAAGGCGAAGACCACCAGCATCACGAGCGCGATGGAGATGACCAGAGTCTTCTGCAGATCGTCAATGGAGGCGCGGATCATCACCGTGCGGTCCATCATGATTTTAAAATCGAGACCTGGGGGAACCAGCGTCTTGAACTCGCCCAAAAGGCGCTTCACCCCGTCGACGGTGGCGATCACATTGGCGTCGGGGAGTTTGGTGATCTGGATGATCACGGCGGGCTTGCCATTGTACCAGCCAGCGGCGCGCGTATTGCGCACCCCCGGCGCGATGGTCGCGACATCGCCCAGCCGCACCACCGCGCCCGATTTGCTGCGCAGGATGATCTGCTCATAGTCCTGGGGCTGCTTGAGCTGGCCGCTGGTGGCGATGGTCTGGCTGACGAACTCGCCCTCGAAGGAGCCCACAGGCGAGAGCGTGTTGGCGGCGACGATGGCGCTGCGCACCTCCTCCAGCCCCAGCCCCATGGCCGCGAGGCGCGCGGGGTCAAGCCGCACCCGCAGGGCCGGTTGCTCCGCGCCATTGACCTGCACTTCGGCCACGCCCTCCACTTGGGAGAGACGTTGCGCGATGATGGAATCGGCGAGATCGAACATGGCGTCGGGCGCAAGGGTGTCGGAGGTGAGCGCCAGGATCACCACCGGCATGGCGTTGGGATTGGCCTTGCGGAAACGCGGCAGGCTCGGCATGTCGCCGGGCAGATCGGTCACAGCGGCGTTAAGCGCCGCCTGCACATCGCGCGCGGCGGAATCGATATTGCGGCCGAGATCAAATTGCAGGGTGATGCTGGTGGAGCCCAGCGAACTCCAGGAGGTGATTTCATTGACGCCGGAGATGGACCCCAGCGTGCGCTCCAGCGGCGCCGCCACGCTCGCCGCCATGGTGGAAGGGTCCGCGCCTGGCCTGCTGGCGGTGACGCGGATGACGGGAAACTCCACATTGGGCAGGTTCGCCACGGGCAGGAAGGCGTAGCCCAGACAGCCCAGAATGAAGAGCGCGATGGACAGCAGCGTGGTCGCCACGGGGCGCAGGATGAAGGGGGCGGAGAGGCTCCTCATTCCACGCCCTCCACCTCTTTGCGCGCCGCTGGCGCGCGCTTGTGGCCGCGCCAGCCCAGACGCGCGCGCAGGCGCTCGACAGCCAAATATATCACCGGCGTGGTGTAGAGCGTCAGCAACTGGCTGAGCAGCAGGCCGCCGACGATGGAGACCCCCAGCGGCACGCGCAACTCCGCGCCATCGCCATGGGCGAAGGCGAGAGGCAGGGCGCCGAAGAGCGCCGCCAGCGTCGTCATCATGATTGGCCGGAAACGCAGATGGCAGGCGCGCAGGATCGCCTCCTGCGGCGTTGCGCCCTGACGCTGGGCCACAATCGCAAAGTCGATCATCATGATCGCGTTCTTCTTCACGATGCCCATGAGCAGCACGATGCCGATCAGCGCGATAATGGAGAGGTCCTGACCCGTCAGCATCAAGGCGAGCAGCGCGCCGACGCCTGCAGAGGGCAGCGTGGTGAGGATGGTGAAGGGATGGGCGAAGCTTTCATAGAGCATGCCCAGCACCACATAGATGGTGATGATGGCCGCCAGAATCAGCCAGGGCTGGTTGGCGAGGGAGCGCTTGAATTCGGCGGCGTCGGCGCGGAAGGTTCCGATCACCGAGGCAGGCATGCCGATGTCAGCCTCCGCCCGCGCCACCGCCTGCACGGCGTCGCCAAGGGAGGCGTGGGGTTCGAGATCGAAACTGACGATGGCGGCGGGGAACTGGTCCTGACGCATGACCGCCAGCGGCGCCGTGATGCGCTTGATGCGCGCCACCGTCTCCAGCGGAGTCTGCACGCCGCCCGCCCCCGCCACATAAAGCTTGGAGAGGGCCGCAGGATCGCTCTGGTATTGCGGCGCGGCTTCAAGGATCACGCGATACTGGTTCGACTGCGCATAGATGGTCGAGACCTGCCGCTGGCCGAAGGCGCTGTTGAGGGTGTCGTCGATGGCCTGCATGCCCACGCCCAGGCGGCCGGCCTTCTCGCGGTCCACATCGACGAAGATGCGCAGGCCGCCATCATGGGTTTCCGCCGCCACATTGCGAACCACGCCGGAGGCCCGCAGCTCCTGCGCGAGCGTCTTGGCCCAGACATCCAGCTGCGCCGAGTCGGTGCTCGACAGGGTGTATTGGAATTGCGAGCGGCTCGATTGGGTCGTGATCTGGATATCCTGCGCGGGCTGGGCATAGAGCTTCACGCCCGACACATCGGCGGCGGCGAGGCGCAGGCGCTCGGCGATGGCGCTGGCGTCGGCGCGGCGCTCCTCGCGCGGCTTCAATATGACGATGAGGCGCGCCGCGTTCTGCGTGACGTTCAGCGGCCCTATGCCCACCACGCCCACGACGCCGGTGACATCGGGGTCGCGGCTCAGGATGGTGGCGACCTCTTCCTGCAAGCGCGAAATCTCGCGGAAGGAGACATCGGGCGCGGCCTCCACATTGACCGTGACGAGGCCCGTGTCCTGCACGGGCAGGAAGCCCTTGGGGATCACGATATAGAGCCAGATGGTCAGGCCCAGCGTGCCCAGCGTCACCAGCATCATCAGCCCCTGCCGGGCGATGGCCAAGCCCAGCGTCGCGTCATACAAACGCGCCATGGCCGCGAAAGGCCATTCGGCGATGCGCAGCAGACGCGGCGGCTGGGCGCCGTCGGGAATGGCCTTGAGCAGGCGCCCGCACATCATGGGCGTGAGCGTCAACGAAATCACCGCCGAGACCACCACCGCCAGCGTCAGCGTGATCGCGAATTCGCGGAACATGCGGCCCACGATGCCCGTCATGAAGAGCAGGGGAATGAACACCGCCACCAGCGAGGCCGTGAGCGAAATCACCGTGAAGCCGATCTCGCGGGCGCCATCGAGGGCGGCTTGCAGGGGCGTCTTGCCGCGCTCCAGATTGCGCACGATGTTCTCGATCATCACGATGGCGTCGTCCACCACGAAACCCGTGCCGATGGTGAGCGCCATGAGCGAGAGATTGTCGAGGCTGAACCCCGCCACCCACATGGCCGCGAAGCTCGCCAGAATGGAGAGCGGCAGGGTCACGCCCGCGATGATGGTGGCGCGCAGGGTGCGCAGGAACAGCAGCACCACCAGCACCACAAGGCCGATGGCCAGGACCAGCGTGAACTGCACATCGGCGATGGAGGCGCGGATGGTCTGGGTGCGGTCATGCACCACGACAAGCTCAGCCCCAGCGGGCAGGGAGCGTTGCAGGCGCGGCAACTCGCGCTTCAGGCGATCCACGGCGTCGATGATATTGGCGCCGGGCTGTTTCTGCACATCGAGCACGATGGCCGTGCGGCCATTGTACCAGCCGCCGACGCGGGTATTTTCGAGGCCGTCAATCACCTCGGCCACATCGCGCAGCATGACGGGCACGTTGTTGCGGTAAGCCACCACGATGGTGCGATAGGCCTCGGCGGCGCCGATCTGGTCGTTGGAGGCGATGGTGTAGGATTGCTGGGCGCCATCCAGCGCGCCCTTGGCCCCCGCGACATTGGCGCCGACGATGGCGAGCCGCAGATCCTCCAGCCCGAGACGATAGGAGGCGAGGCGGGCGAGGTCGGCCTGAATGCGCACTGCAGGCCGCACGCCGCCCTGAATGGACACGCGGCCAACGCCGCTGATCTCCGACAGGCGCGGGCCGATCAGCGTATCGGCGAAATCGCTGAGGGTGCGCAGCGGCAGGGTCTGCGACATGACGGCGACCGTGACGATGGGCGCATCCGCCGGGTTCACCTTCGAATAAACAGGCGGATAGGGCAAGTTGCGCGGCAGCGTGGACGAAGCCGCATTGATCGCCGATTGCACATCCTGCGCGGCGGCGTCGATGTCGCGGTCGAGCTCGAATTGCAGGGTGATCTGGCTGAGGCCGAAGGAGGATTGCGAGGACATGGAGACCAGCGCCGGGATCTGGCCGAATTGCCGCTCCAGCGGCGCGGTGACGATGGCGGCGATGGTGTCGGGATTGGCGCCAGGCAGGCGCGTCATGACCTGCATGGTCGGAAAATCGACCTGCGGCAGGGCCGAGACCGGCAGGCGCCAGAAGCCCAGCAAACCACACAGGAGGATTGCGACGCCCAGCAGCGAGGTCGCCACGGGCCGCAGGATGAAGGGCGCCGAAACGCTCATCTGGCGGCGGCCGCAGCGCCGCCCTGCGGTTGCGGCCTGCCCTGCCCCTCGCTGCGGCGCCCCTGCCCCGGCCCGCCACGCGGACGCGCCTCGGCGGGCGCTGAAGCATCCGGCTGGGCGGGGGTTTGCGGGCGCACCACCGAGCCATCGGTGAGCTGGCCGAAGCCCGTGGTGATGACGGTCTCGCCAGCTTCCACGCCGCTCTGGATGACGGCGATGGCCTCATCCTGACGGCCCACGGTCACGCTCTTCATGGCGGCCTTGGTCTCGGGCGTCAGCACATAGACGAAGGGACCCTTGGGGCCGCGCTGGATCGCGCCCGCAGGCGCCACGAGGGCCTGGCGCAACACATCCACGAAGACGCGCACATTGATGAACTGGCCGGGCCACAGGCCCAGATCTGCATTGGCGAAGATGGCCTTCACGCGCACGGTGCCGGTGGTCACATCCACCTGGTTGTCGATGACCTCGACCTCGCCGGTCTGGATGACCGTGGCGTTGTCCGCCTCCATGGCCTGCACGGTCAGGCGCCCGCGCGCCTGGCCCGCCACCACCGCGCGCAGATATTGCTGGGGCAGGCTGAACACAGCCGACACGGGCTTCACCTGCGTCAGCGTCACGATGCCGGTGGCGTCGCTGGCGCGGATGATATTGCCCACATCCACCGCCCGGAGGCCGGTGCGGCCATCAATGGGCGCCCGGATGACCGTGTAATCGAGAATGGCCCGGGCGTTGTCGATGGCGGCCTGATCGACCCGCACCTGGGCTTCGAGCTGCGCCACCGTGGCCTTTTGCGTGTCGGCTTGCTGGCGCGAGCCGAAATTGCCGGCGGCGAGGCGCGTGTAGCGCTCAAGGTCGATGCGGGCGTTTTCCAGCTGCGCTTCGTCCTGCGCCTTCTTGGCGACGACCTGATCGTAGAGCGCCTGATAGGTGCGCGGATCAATGCGGGCGAGCACGTCGCCCTTCTTCACATCCTGCCCATCGCGGAAACCAAGCTCCATCAGCCTGCCCTCCACCTGGGCGCGCACCACCACGGTATTCAGCGCCTGCACGGTGCCGACGGCGTCTATGGTGACGGGCACATCCTGCCGCACCAGGGTGGCGGTGAGCACGGGCACAGGGTCGGAGCCTCTCTGGGCGCGGCGTCCGCCAAAGATGCGCGGGCGCTCCTGCGCGGTCTGCACTGCGTCTCCGCCAAAGAAGGGAATGGTGACGAGGCCAAGGCGATCAGCGCCCCAGGCTCCCAGCACGGCGATGACGAGCAGGGCGAGCAGCTTCTTCATGGCGCCACCGCCTCCACGTCGGTGACGGGGCCTGCGAAGACCATCGTTGCCCGCTCCTTCGTCCAGCCGCCGCCGAGCGCCTGATAGAGCGACACCGCCGCGTGGAAGCGTTGCAGGCGCACCTGGGTCAACTGGTCCTGCGCCTGAAACAGCGTGAGTTGGATATTCAGCAGCGTGACCACGTCGACCGTACCTTCCCGAAGGCGAACCTCTGTTATCTGGTAGGCCCGGCGCGCCGCCGCTACGGCGGCCAGCTGCAATTTTTCATGGATGGCGGTCTGCTGCACCGCGATCAGCGCATTCTCCACATCTGCAAGGGCCTGGATGATGCTCTTGCGGTAGATCTCCAGCGCCTCGATCTGACGCCCCTCGGCGGCCTTGAGCTGCCCCTCCAGATTGCCGCCCGTGAAGATCGGCGCCACGAGCCCCTCCGCCAGCGAGGCCGCCAGCGCGTCGGGGCGCAGCAGGTTCTTCAGCGTGAGGCTGGCGACGCCAGCGTTGCCGGTGAGGGTGATGGTGGGGAAGAAGGCCGCGCGCGCCGCCATGACGCTGGCGCTCTGGGCGGCGAGCCGCGTCTCGGCGGAGGCGATGTCAGGCCGCTGGAACAGAAGCTGGGAAGGCAGGCCCGCGCGCACGCCGGGAACCCTCAGCGTGTCGAGACTGCCGCCGCGCACGCTCATGCTTTCGGGCGTGCGGCCCACCAGCACCGCCAGAACATTGCGGGTCTGCTGCACCGCCTGTTCGAGGGCGGGCACGGAGGCCCGCTGGTTGGCGACGACGCTCTCCTGCTGGGCGTAGTCGAGGGCCGTGGCGGTGCCGACCTCCAGCCGCTGGCGGATCGCCTCCAGCACGCTTTCGGCGATGCGGATGTCCTCGCGCGCCAGCCGCAGCCGGTCCTGGGCGGCCAGCATGAGGAAATAGCTGTTGGCGACCGTGGCCAAGGTGGCCACCGCCACCACATCGCGGTCGTAGACGCTGGACAGCGCCAGATCTTGCGCCGTCTCCGCCAGCGCGCGATTGCGGCCGAAGAAGTCCAGCGTATAGCTCGCGGTCAGGCCGAGGTCGAACCGGTTGGAGATGGTGGAGCGGAACGGCCCCTCCTTGGAGCGCAGCGTGCCCGGGCTGAGGGTGCGGCTGGCGTTCTGCGTCCCCTGAAGCTGTGGATAAAGCGCCGCCCCCGCCACCTCGGCCTGCCCCTGGGCCTGAACGATTCGGGCGCTGGCGGCGGCGATGTCGAGGTTCTGCTCCTGCGCCTGCGCCACCAGCCGGGCGAGTTCGGGGGCGCCAAACTGCGCCGCCCAGACGTCCGGAGGATCGGCGGGGCCGGAGGCGGAGGCGCGATAGGCCTGCGGAATCTCGGGCAAAGCGGCCAGCAAGGGCCGCTCGGGCGCGCAGGCGCCCAGCAGCCCGGCGAGGAGGCCCAGAGCGCTGGCGCGCGTGGCCATCAGGCCCCATCTCATCAGGCTCGGTCTCACCAATACCCCTGTGCGCAACGCCACTCGTTAACAAATCCCTTCTATCCCGAACCCGGGGCGACGGAAACTGAGGCGCTGCGGCGGCGCCCGTCAAACGTGCGTGACAGGGACTTGCGACCAAATTGCGACGCTGACGCCATCAAGCGGGCGCCAAAGCCCCTTTGTCCGGCAACAGCGGCATCACGTCACGGGCGAAACGGTCCATGCCCTCGAAAGCGGGCAGAAAGCGCAGCATGAGGCAGTCGACGCCAATCTGCGCATATTGATCGATCCGCGCCGCGATGGTGGCGGGCGAGCCCACAAGGCCACCGCCCAGCCCCTTGACCCCGCCCGCCATGAGCAGCCGGTCGCCCCGGGCGCGCTCCTCCAGCGCATCGGCGCGGGCATGGGCCTCCTCATCGGTGTCCGCGCAGAGCACGGCGGCGTTGAGCACATAGTCGAGCTTGCGTCCGAGGGTGTCGCAGCGCTTGTCCATGGCGCGCAGATGGCCCTCCATGGTGGCGAAGTTCTCTTCCCACAGGCGATGGCCGGGGGGCGCGTCGATGAACCAGCTCTGGCAGTGCCGCGCCACCACATCCTTGCCCACTTCCGAGCGGCTCGCCGTATAGATCGGCGGATGGGGCTTTGCATAAAGCTTTTGCGGCAGGCGGCCCTTGTCGATCTGGTAGAACTCGCCTTGAAGGCTGACCTGCTCCTTCGTCCAGAGGCCCGTCATGATCTCGATGAATTCATCCATGCGGCGATAGCGGGCCTCGCCCTCATCAAGCCAGCCGCCATTGCCATAGGTGTCCATCTCCTCGCGCCACCAGCCGTTGACCACATTGATGGCGCAGCGGCCGCGCGTGAGATTGTCGAGGGTAGCGCCCATCTTCGCCGCCACCTGCGGAGATATGATCCCGGGATGCACCGCGACGATGAGCTCGATCTTGCTGGTATGCTGGGAGAGGGCCGTGGCGAGGACCCAGGCCTCGTATTCGGCGCCGATGAAACGCTCGGCGACGAGGCTCGTTTCGAAACCGTAGCGCTCCGCCTTTTGCAAGGTGGCGCGCGCCAGTTCGAAATGATCCTCGATCCCCTCTTCGCCGCCACGCAGCGGCGTCCAGCATCCAAAGCGCATGGAGGCCTCTACTTCGTCACATTCACTTTCGCGAAGTCGGAGAACATGTCGTCGATCTTGAAGGGCTTCTGCAACTCGCCGCCCTCATGCATCATGTCCGCGACCTTCTGCCAGACCGGCAAATTGATCTTGCAGGTCCATTTGTTGAGCGGGGTGTCCTGCACCAGCGCAAGGTCAAGGCCGGTATAGTCGGCGATATATTTGCGCGCCCGCGCCGGGTCCGCCGCCATGTGGTCGGCGACATCGCACATGGACTGGGCGAAGCGCTTCATGGCCTCGCCATTTTTCGTCGCATACTCGGCGCGCGCATACCAGCCGCCGATGGGCTGCTCGGGCAGGGACTCGAAATAGTCATAAGCGAGGACGCGGGCGAAATCCGAATTGCGGAAAATGGTGGTCCAGGGATCGAGCGAGGCCACGACCTCCACCTGCTTGCCGCGCAGGGCGTCGACCTGGCTCGCATAGGGCATTTCGATGAAGTTGAAATCCGTGGCCCCCACGCCATTGCGCTTCAACAGCGACTGGATGGCGACGGTCTTTTGCGTGTGGGTGCCGGCGATGGCGATGGTCTTGCCCTTCAGGTCTTTCAGCGACTGGATGGCGGAGTCTTTGCGCACCACGATGGAGCCGGTGTCGGGTGTCTGGGGCTGCGAGGTCTCGCTGCCGACGATCAGTACGAGATCAAAGCCACGCTCGCGCGCCACCATGGCGGTGCCGGGAATGGTGAGCACGAGATCCACATTGCCGCCGCGCTGGGCGCCGATGGCCTCATTGCCATTGCGGAACTCGATGAGATCCACAGAAAGCCCGTTCTTCGCGAAGATGCCCGCCTGTTTCGCCGCCCAGACATTGGTGAGCGAACCCTGCTTGAGCGTGCCCACTTTCAGGGGAATCGGCTTGTCCTGCGCCATGACGGCGCCGGTGAGCGTCATGAAGATTGCGCCCGCCGCCGCGATGTTTCCAAATTTGCCCTGCATCATTTCCTCCATCAGGCGCTCTAAGGCGCTCGTTCCGGTTACATCTGACAATGGCCTGCGCGCGATTGCAAGCAGGCCCTAGATCCAGGGATCCACCGCGCAATGGATGGCGTTGGGCTCGCCCTCGCCCCCCACCGTGCGCAGGGCCAGATCCACATCCTTCAAAGCAAATACATGAGTCGCCATTTCGTGCAGGGGATAGCGGCCGCTGGCGATGATCTGCAGGCCCAACTCCACCGCTTCATAGGAATGTCCGCGCATGCCCTTCACGGTGAGGAAGCGGCGCACGAGGGTGTCGCTGGGGAAATTCGGCACGTCCTTGAACTTCCAGCCGCCCAGAATGATGCGACCGGACTTGCGCGCCAGATTGATGGCGGTGACGATGGTTTGCGTGCCGCCCGCCGCGCAATCGAGCACCAGATCGGCCATTTCGCCGCCAGTGATGTCAGCCACGGTCTCCAGCACATCCTGCTCGTCCACATTGATGGCGTGATGGGCGCCAAGGCGCTTCGCCAGTTCAAGGCGGCGCAGATCCGTGGGCGTGCCCAGACCCGTCACAATGATGCAACCAGCGCCCGCCTCTTTGGCCGCGACCACGCAGGCGAGGCCCTGTTGGCCCGGGCCCTGAATCACGACGGTTTCGCCAATGCGCAGCTTGCCCTGCAGATAGGCCCATTCAACGCCATTGCCGAGCGGCAGCGCCATGGCGGCGAGCACCGCAGGCATGGAATCGGGCACGCGATGGAACACCGAGTTGGGATGCAGATATTGATGGGTGGCGAAGCCGCCCCACAGGCCCGGACCAATCGCCACCGCCGTTGAGCCATAGCGCACGGTGTCGGCGCGGTTGAGCGTGTCGGTCTCGTCGCAGAGGCGGAATTCCTGCTGGCGGCAATAGCGGCAATGGCCGCAGGGCAGATATTCCTCCAGCGCGACGCGGTCGCCCTCCTTCAGGCCAAAGCGTCGCCCGGCGTCGCGTCCCAGACGCTCGATGCGGCCCACGGATTCGTGGCCCAGAACCAGCGCGCCCTTGGTCTTCGGATATTTCAGATAATAGGGCCAGTCGCTACCGCAGACGCCGGTCATCTCGATGCGCAGTAAGCCCGCATCTGCAGCGATGTCGGGCAGCGGCAACTCGCGCACCTCTGTCTTGCGAATATCGAAACTGACGGCGGCGGGAATGGTCGGCATGACTCACCAATGCTGAAGGAAAATGCTGAGGCGCAAAGCCTCAGATGGAGATATGCCCCGTGCCTTCGCGCGCGACCAAAGCCTCTGACTTGGCCGTGTGGAAAGGCTCGTCCTGCGGCAGCACGAAGGAGGCCGAGCGCACCGCATGGCAATGGGGCGACAGCGCAGGCGGCGTCTCGCCCTTCTCCAAAGCCTGCGCGGCGCGCATCAGGCGATGCCGCGCCATGATGATGGCGTTGTCGGTGGTGCAGAGATTTTCGCGCGTGCGGTCGCTGATCGGCCCCATGCTTTCCTGCACGGATGCGTCCTGCTGGGCGACGCCATGCACGCCGCTGAAGGTGATCCCCGCTTTCTGCCCCGCGCGGTCCATGCCGTAATCATTGTCCTTGTTGAGCTTGGGCCGGAACGTGCCGGGCTCGAACTCCACATGGATGCCATGACCGCCCTGCATGGCGCCAAGCTCGAGATCGCTGAGGGGACGCGCGGGATGATAGGTGAAGGTCCAGGCGAAGCAGTTCTCATCATCAATGGGCGTCCAGGCGTGGCCGTTCAGCGCATTGTCGCCATAGGGCGGGATCATCGTGTACCAGGGCATGATCCATTGGGTCACGCGCCAGTAATAATGGCCCGCCTCCGCATGGCGGCGCGCGCCGATGAGCAGCCCGCCTTCGGACTCCACGATCTCGAATTTCGGCGCCTTGTCGGCCTGATATTGCGCGCCCTTGGTGGAGCGATGCAGCGGGTCCGTATGCAATTCGCCGCTGTGGAGCCAGGACACATGGGCGGAATCGATGCCGCCCTCCATGGCCTGCAGGAAATTGCACTCCTGCAAACGCTTGGTGACGAAGACATGGCCGGGCGGCAGGTTGAGCCATTCAAAGCCCGGCATGGGCGGCTGCTCAGCGGGATCGCCCATGTAGGTCCAGAGAATCCCTGCGCCCTCCACCAGCGGATAGGACTTCAGCTTGATCTTCTTCGCATAGCCCGACTCTGCGGGCTCGGAGGGCACCTCGACGCATTGGCCGGTGACGTCGAATTTCCAGCCATGGTAAGGGCAGCGCAGCCCGCAGTCCTCGTTGCGCCCGAACCAGAGCGAGACGCCGCGATGGGCGCAGAACTCGTCGATGAGGCCCAGCTTGCCTTCGCTGTCGCGGAAGGCGAGCAGGCGCTCGGACATCACCTTCACCCGCACCGGAGGGCAATCGTTTTCCGGCAATTCGCTCGCCAGCAGAATGGGCGTCCAGTAACGGCGCAAGAGGTCGCCCATGGGCTCACCGGGACCCGTGCGGGTCAGGTAGAGGTTCTGCTCATGCTTCATCACCGGTCTCCGAAGGGGCTGGCGCCAACCATGGCGCCTTATACACCTGTTTGATGGCGGCGGGCGCCTCCTGCTCCAAAATCACGTGCCGCGTTTGGGCTCGTTGCCAAGATCCAGCACGCGTTTGGCCAGAATGTTGCGCTGGATTTCCGAGGTGCCGCCATAGATCGTCTGGCGCCGCACCTGCAGGAAGGATAGGCCCACCGAGACCCTGCGCCCGCCCGCCATCATGGGCTCCAGCGCCATGCCCAGCGACCCCGAAGCCTCCAGCATGAGATCGCCCAGCGCCTGCGAAACCTCGGCGTTGAGGATCTTCAGGATGGAGGCGCGCGGCCCGGCTCGCTCCCCCGCCCGTATCGAGTCGAGAACGCTGGTGAACATGGCCTGGAAGGCGAGCGCGTCGATATAGGTGGCGGCGAGGCGGTCGCGGAAGGCCGGATCATCGCAGGCGCCGGTCTGCAGGGCCACGCGCTTCACCCGGTCGAGCATCACGATCACCTTTTGCGGCGAGGAGCTCATCATGCGCTCGGCTTCCAGCAGGGTGTTGGCGAGCATCCAGCCCTGATCCACGCCCAGCACGATATTGGCGGCGGGCACCTCCACATCGTCGAAGAAGACTTCGGCGAATTCCTCCTCGCCCGCGATGGTGCGGATGGGGCGCCTGCGGATGCCCTTCGATTTCATGTCGATGAGGATCATGCTGATGCCCTGGCGCCGGTCGGCGGCGTCAGGATTGGTGCGCACCAGCGCGAACATGAAATCGGCGTGATGGCCGCCGGTGGTCCAGATCTTCTGGCCATTGATGATGAAGCTGTCGCCCTCGCGCCGCGCGCGGGTGGAGAGCGAGGCCAGATCAGAGCCGGAATTGGGCTCCGAATAGCCCTGACACCAGACGGCTGCGCCGCTGAGCATGGCGGGGAGATAGGTCGCCTTTTGTTCAGGCGTGCCAAAGCGAATAAGGATCGGGCCGATATGGCTGATGGCCTGGCTGGAGAGTTCCGGCGCGGCCTTGTGGGCGGATTCCTCGAACAGAATGAGACGCTGCTCGACGCTGGCGTCCATGCCGCCGTGCTCTTTGGGCCAGGCTGGCGCGATCCAGCCGCGTTTGGCGAGGGTCTCGTGCCACCACATGGCGTCCGCCATTTTCGGGCGCGTGGGCAGATCACACAGATGCGCTGGCAGGGTGGCGTCGAAGAAGGCGCGGACTTCGCGGCGGAAGGCGGCGTCCTCCTCGCTTTCGGAGCGGAAGAGATCGAAGAGATCGGGGGCGCCCTCTTCAAACAGACTATCGGCCACGCGGGTGCGATGGGCCTGGGTGGTGCGATAGACGCGGGTGAGCACCATGATGCGCTTGAGGAAGAGGCCGATGTCGCTGTCATCGGTGAAGCCCATGGCGCCATGCATCTGCACGGCCCATTTGCCCACGCGAAGCGCCATCTCGCCCGCTCGCGCCCGCGCTGCGGCGATCAGTTCCAGCATGCCCGGACGGCCACGATCCGCGAGCCTTGCGGCCTCACTCACCAGCGCGCGGGACATCTCGATGTCCGCATAGGCGTCGACGGCGCGGTGCTGCAGAGCCTGAAAGGCGCCGAGCGAGCGGCCAAACTGGCGGCGTGTGCGCATATAGTCGAGCGTGCGGTCAAAGACCGCCGCCGCCGCGCCCACGCTCTCCGCCGCAAGGCCGATCTGCACGGCGAAGCGCAGACGATCCAGCAGCGCCTCGGCCTCAGCGCCGCGCGCCATGATCTGCGCGGGCGAGATGGGCACGCCCTTGAACACGAGATCCGCGCTGGCATGGCCATCGACCAGCGCGGTGGCGGTCACGTCCATCTGCGCGGCGTCGCGCGGCACATAGACCAGCGCGAGATCACGCCCCAGTTTCACGTCGACGATGAAGCCCTGGGCATGGGCGCCATCGGGAATGGTGTGTTTGGAGCCGGTGAGAAGAAAGCCGTCCCCCGCTTCCTCCAGCTTGCTGCCATGGCCCGGCGCGGGGCGCAGACCGGCGCTCTGCAAGGCCGGGAGCACGGTGGCGTGGCCTTCGAGCACGGCGTCAGCATTGGGGACGCCCGCATGGAGCAGGCCCGCGCTCGCCAGCAGCGGCGCGGCGATGGGCAAAAGCTTGCGGCCGAACTGTTCGAGAACCACGGTCAGCTCGAGGCAGGAGAGCCCCATGCCGCCGATGTCCTCGTGGGCGCGCAGGCCCGTCCAGGCGCCCTCCGCGAGGGCCTCCAGCCAGGCCTTGCGCTGGCCCTGATCGAACGGCATGCGGCCCAGAAGACCCAAGCTCACCGATTGCTCGGCGAAGCGCGCGGCGTTGTCGCGCAACAGGGCGTTGTCGTCACTCATCTGCGGTCCCTCCCCAGGGCAGGTTTTACTTGGTCGGCGCCTCGATGAGCGCCTTGGCGCGCGCCAGAATATCCGGCGGCGTGTTGACGATGGAGTCCGCGATCTTCTGGGATTCCTCGCCCGTGCCCGGGCTGATGTCCATGGCCGCCCTGGCGGCTTCGGCGAGGAATTCGGCGTCCTTGATCATGGCGTCGAAGGCCTTGCGCAGGGCCGCCACACGATCGGCTGGCACATCCTGCGTCGTCACCAGCGAACGCGACAGATCGGTGTCGGAGGAGAAGAATTCGAGCAGCTTGCGGTCGGACTCGTTGGTGGCGAGATCCATCAGCAGCGGCACGTTGGGCAGATCGGGATGGCGCACCAGGCCCACCTGCACGAGGATGTTGATCTTCTTGTCCTTCAGCCAATCGGGCTTGGTGGATTTCCACGAGGCCCAGGAATTGGAGCCGCGCCCCTCGACCTCGCCGCGCTCCATGGCCAGATTGACCTCGTTGCCGCCGGGATAGCCGGTGACCACACGAAATTTTGTTCCCGCCACCGTGTTGATCAGCACGGGATAGAGCGCGCCAGCGGTGCCCATGGGGGCGCCCAGCAGCACTTCGCGGGTCTTGACCTGCTCGACAGAGGTGACGCCGGTGGTGTGCCAGGTGTTGATGACATTGGGCGCGCTGGTGGTGTTGCCCAGCCAGATGAACTTGCGGGTGTCGAACTCGAGGCCCTGGGTGCCCACGGCCTGGGCGGCCATCATGTTCTGCATGATCATATGCACCACCGTGCCATCGCGGGGCGCGATCTTGGCGAGCCAGTTGCCCGCCTGAATGCCGCCGCCACCGGGCATGTTGCGTGGCACGATGGTGGGCTCGCCCGGGATATATTTGCCCATGAAACGGGCGATCAGGCGACCACGGAAATCATAGTCATTGCC
>CAMDOY010000018.1 GCA_945903655.1 Rhizobium sp. Q54
CCCCCCGACCACTTCCTCTGGGAGTTCCTCGCCTATTGCGCGGGCACGGGCGGCTCGATCCTCATCATTGGCTCGGCGGCGGGGGTCGCGGCCATGGGTTTGGAGAAGATCCAGTTCTTTTGGTATGTGAAGAAAATCAGCGGCCTCGCCCTGATCGGCTATCTGGCGGGCGCGGGCGTCTATATTCTCGAGCACCAATTGTTCTAGCGACGCCCGCGTGATCGGCGCGGGTGCGAAAAAAGGGGGAAGCAACATGTCGCAAGACGCAGATATCAAGTCGAAGTTTCTGGGCACCTGGAAGCTGGTGGACGTTGACCGCGAGATCGCCGATTCCGGCGAGAAGCTCGATCAGGGCGTCGTCCACACGGGGTTCATTTGCTACACTGACGAGCCCCGCATGATGGTCATTATCCGCCGCGCCATCCCTGGCCAGCCCGGACCGGAAATCACCGCCTACGCCGGTCCCTGGACTATCGATGGCGACACGGTGATCCACCATGTGGAGATGGCCGCCCGCGAGCCCTGGGCGGGCACCGATCAGGTGCGTGGCTTCGCCTTCGAGGGCAACCGCCTGACCCTCACGCCCCCGGTCTCGCCGGACTATGTCCATGGCGCTGTCACGCGGCGCCATCTGACCTGGGAAAAGCTCTGAGCCTTGAATCTGGCGCAATAAAAAACGGCGGCCCTGAAGGCCGCCGTTTCTAATTCTGCAGAGTGTCCGCTTATTCGGCGGCGAGCTGGGACGTCGGGGCGGCGTCCAGCACCGCCTTGTCCACATGGGTCTCGAACTGCACGAAGTTCTTGGCGAACATCTCGACGAGGTGTTTCGCCGTGGCGGCGAATTCCGACTTTGAGGCCCAGGTCTTCACGGGGTTCAGAATGTGGGGCTCGACGCCGGGCACGGAGGTGGGCACCGCGAGGCCGAAATAGGGATCGGTGCGGAAGGTCGCCTTGTTCAGCGAGCCATCCAGCGCAGCGCTCAGCAGGCGGCGGGTGACGCGGATGGGCATGCGACGACCCACGCCTTCCTTGCCGCCGGTCCAGCCGGTGTTGAGCAGCCAGCAATCCACATGATGCTTGGCGATCAGCTCGCGCAGCAGGTCGCCATATTCTGACGCGTGACGCGGCAGGAAGGGATGGCCGAAGCAGGTCGAGAAGGTCGCCTCGGGGCCGGTCACGCCCTTTTCCGTGCCCGCCACCTTGGCGGTGTAGCCCGACAGGAAGTGATACATGGCCTGGGCCGGATCAAGCTTGGAGATGGGGGGCAGCACGCCGAAAGCGTCGCAAGTCAGCATGACCACATTCTTGGGATGGCCGCTCCGGCCCGTATCCGACGAATTCGAGATGAAGTCGATGGGATAGGCGATGCGGGTGTTCTCGGTCTTCTCTTCGCTGTCGAAGTCGGGAACGCGGGTCACGGGGTCGAGCACCACATTCTCCATCACCGTGCCGAAGCGCTCGGTGGTGGCGTAGATTTCGGGCTCGGCCTCGCGCGACAGGCGGATGGCCTTGGCGTAGCAGCCGCCTTCGAAGTTGAACACGCCCTCGCGGCTCCAGCCATGCTCGTCGTCGCCGATGAGGATGCGGTCGGGATCCTGCGAAAGGGTGGTCTTGCCGGTGCCCGACAGGCCGAAGAAGATGGCGACTTCGCCAGCGTCGTTCACATTGGCCGAGCAATGCATGGGCATCACCCCATGGGCGGGCAGCATCCAGTTGAGATAGGTGAAGACCGACTTCTTCATCTCGCCCGCATAGCTGGTGCCGCCGATCAGCACGATCTTGCGGGTCAGGTCCATGGCGATGACGGTCTCGCTCTTGCAGCCATGGCGCGCGGGATCGGCGCGGAAGGTCGGCAGGTCGATGATGGTCATGTCGGCCATGAAGGAGGCGAGCTCCTCACGGGCCGGGCGGATCAGCAGGTTGCGGATGAAGAGGGAGTGCCAGGCGAATTCGCAGATGACGCGTGTCTTGACCCGGAAGGCCGGATCGGCGCCGCCATGCAGATCCTGCACGAAGAGATCCTTGCCCTTGCAGGCCTCGCGGAAGTCCGCCAGCAGGGTTTCGAAATGGGCGGGGGACATGGCGTTGTTGTTGCCCCACCAGACCGCAGTGTCGGTCATGGCGTCGCGCACGGTGAACTTGTCCTTGGGGGAGCGGCCGGTGTGCACGCCCGTCTCGGCGACGATGGCGCCGCCCGGCGCGATCACCGCCTCGTTGCGGCGCAGGGACTCTTCATAGAGCATCGGAGCTTCAAGATTATACGCAACGCTTCGCACGCCCTCGAGGCCGAAAGCGTCGATCCCGAAAGAAGCATTGAACGTGCCCGACTGTTTCATGATCGTCTCCGATTGAGGCCCGGCCCCCGCCGGTCGCCCGCGCATCATGCCTCTTCTCACGAAGGGAGGCTGGCGTGGTTTAGTCGCCCGGAGCCTTAAGGGCAAGATCGACGAACAGCTATAGTGTAATTCCGCAAATCTATTGCGTTGCAGCAATTTCAGGTCTGCCGCGCCTGCGCCGCCAGTTCGCCCAGCAATCGCCGCAGGGCGCCCGGCTCCGTGATGCGCTGGGGGAAGGCGAGGCGTGCGGTCAGATCCCCCGCCATGAGGTCGAGGCCATCGGGATCGAGGCCGCTCGCCCGCCAGCGGGCCTGGGGCTCCCCGACGAGTTTCTGGGCGTAAAGCGCCAGCGCCTCCACATGGTCCCCATTGAGATGTTCGAGGGCGCCTTCCTCTGCGTCCAGCAGATCCTGGGCGTCGCTGACATCGGTCAGGATTTGCGCGCCCGCGTAATCCGCCGCCTTGGCGAAGCCCCCGTTCAGATGGGCGGAGGCGCAATCCAGCCGGTAAAAGGCGAAATCCCCGAAATCCACATAGAGCGCCGCCTTGGGGTGGCGGGCGAGGAAGCGCGCCCGCAGCCTTGGGCGGTCTTCCTCAGGCGCCCGCTCGATCCGCCCCACCAGGGTCAGGCGGGGATGGGCGAGGGGGTCGCCCTTGCCCATGCGGGCCAGAAGCAGGGAGGCGCGGCTGTCCGCGATCAGATTGCGCGTATGGGCGGAGAGCTGGGACAATAGGAGAATGGGCGCGCCATCGTGGTCGGTCGCCACCGTCGTCAGGCTGGCGAAGGGGAAGCCGCCAGCGGGCTCCAGCGTCGCCAGCGCGCCCGAGCGAATCGAGCGAAGCAACTGTTTCGCCTCAGCTATTCCGTCATATCCGGGGGGCAGCGCAAAGCCGCCTGAAGGTCCTGATTCCCGTGGTCTTTCGATCATCTGCGCCTCTGAGGGTGCCAATCGTGTCAAAAAAGCATATATTGCTTTCATAGGGCAGGCCATTCCCTTCGGTCCGCCCGCCACATTTGCGCCAATCTATGCGCGGAGTGTCCCGCCTGCATCGCGACCATGGCGGTTCATGGCGCATTCAGATCCCGGCCTGTTCTCTCAGCAGGCCCGTCGGCGGAAAGCGCCGACCCAGCCCCGAGGTTTGGAAGTCACATGCCGACCATCGCACTTGTCGACGACGACCGGAACATTCTCACCTCCGTCTCCATCGCCCTGGAGAGCGAAGGCTATCGCGTCCAGACCTATACGGACGGCGCCGCCGCCCTCGACGGGTTGAAGACCAGTCCCCCAGACCTCGCCATCTTCGACATCAAGATGCCGCGCATGGACGGCATGGAGCTTCTGCGCCGTCTGCGGCAAAAGTCTGACCTTCCCGTGATCTTCCTCACCTCCAAGGACGAGGAGATCGATGAATTGTTCGGCCTCAAGATGGGCGCGGATGATTTCATCCGCAAACCCTTCTCCCAGCGCCTGCTGGTGGAGCGGGTGAAGGCGATCCTGCGCCGCGCCAATCCCAAGGAGGCCGCCGCCCAGAAGGAGGCGGAGGCCAAGATCCTCGAGCGGGGCCTGCTCAAGATGGATCCGGAGCGCCACACCTGCACCTGGAAGAACGAGCCCGTGACCCTCACCGTCACCGAGTTCCTGATCCTGCAGGCGCTGGCCACCCGCCCCGGCGTGGTCAAGAGCCGCAACGCCCTCATGGACGCGGCCTATGACGATCAGGTCTATGTGGATGATCGCACCATCGACAGCCACATCAAGCGCCTGCGCAAGAAGTTCAAGGTCGTCGATGACGACTTCGAAATGATCGAGACGCTCTATGGCGTGGGCTATCGCTTCAAGGAAGCCTGACCGGATCACGGCATGAGCGTTGACGCACAGAGCGGGCACGAGATTCAGAGTGAGGCTCTGGACGCGGAAGGGCAGACAGGACCTTCGCCCGACTCACGCCCCTGGTACAGGCGTTTCCTGTCCGCCCTGCAGGCGCGGTTGGGGTCGAGCCTGACGCGCCGCATCGTGGTCTTGAACCTCGGCGGCCTCGTCGCGCTCTTCGTCAGTTTTCTCTATCTCAACCAGTTCCGCGAAGGCCTGATCGACGCGCGGGTGCAGAGCCTGCAAACCCAGAGCGAGATCATCGCCTCCGCCATCGCCGCCTCCGCAGCGGTGGAGACGGACGCCATCACTATCGACCCCGAAAAGCTTCTGCAGCTGGCGCCGGGCGAGAGCTATGGCGCTGCGGGCGATTATGATCCGCTTCTCGAATTCTCCATCAATCCCGAGCGCGTCGGTCCTGTCTTGCGCCGCCTTGTGTCGCCCACCCGCACAAGGGCGCGCATCTATGATCGCGAGGGTTATCTGCTGCTGGATTCGCGCTCTCTGGCGGCCCGCTCCAACATCCTGAAATTCGACTTGCCCGCCACTGGTCAGGACGAGGCGCGGAGCACGGTTTTCGAGCGCACCTGGAACATGCTGCGCGGACGTTTCGGCTCGGTCGGCCTGCCGAGTTACGAAGACACCGACGCCAGCAATGGGCGCGGTTATCCTGAGGTCGAGGGCGCCCTGAATGGCGCGCCCTCCTCCATCGTGCGCGTCAACACCAAGGGCGAGACCATCGTCTCCGTGGCGGTGCCGATCCAGCGGTTTCGCGTGGTGCGCGGCGTGCTGCTTATGTCCACGCAGGGCGGCGACATCGACAAGATCATCGCCTCCGAACGCTGGGCCATCGTGCGCATCTTTCTCGTCTCCGCAGCGGTGATGTTTCTTCTGTCGGTGTTTCTGGCGGGCGCCATCGCCGAGCCCATGCGCCGCCTTGCGGAGGCCGCCGAGCGGGTGCGCCGGGGCATCAAGTCGCGGCAGGAGATTCCGGACTTCACCGAACGCTCCGACGAGATCGGCCATCTCTCCGGCGCCCTGCGCGACATGACCGGCGCCCTCTACAACCGCATCGACGCCATCGAGAGTTTTGCGGCGGATGTGGCCCATGAATTGAAGAATCCCCTGACCTCCCTGCGCAGCGCGGTCGAGACCCTGCCCATGGCGCGCAGCGACGAATCGCGCGGGCGCCTGCTCGACATCATCCAGCATGATGTGCGCCGTCTTGATCGGCTCATCAGCGACATCTCCGACGCCTCGCGTCTCGACGCGGAACTGGCGCGCGCCGACATGCAGCCCGTGGACATGGCGCAGCTCGTGACCACGGTCACCGACATGGCCAATCAGGTGGAGCGGGGCGATGGGGTGCGCTTCTCCGTCGATGTGGCGGGCAGGGGCCCCTATATGGTCCTGGGGCATGATCTGCGGCTCGGCCAGGTGCTCACCAATCTGCTGGAGAACGCCCGCTCCTTCTCGCCGCGCGGGGGCGGCGTGCGCATCGCCCTGCGCCGGGGTCGGTCGGGCCTGCGGGGCGCGCCGAATCAGGAGGGCGTCGAGATCATCGTCGATGATGACGGCCCCGGCATTCCCGCCCATGCCTTCGAGCGCATCTTCGAGCGTTTTTACACCGACCGCCCGAATCAGGGCTTTGGCCAGAATTCGGGACTGGGCCTGTCCATCTCGCGGCAGATCGTGGACGCCCATGGGGGCCGCATCAGCGCCTCCAACCGGCTTGACCCCGGCGGCGGTGCGGTGCGCGGCGCAAGGTTCACCATCTGGCTGCCGGATCGCAAATGAGCGAGGCGGGCGCCTTCATGCACGCCACCGCCGTGATGGTGGCCGAGGGGGCGGTGCTGATTCGCGGCGCCTCCGGGTCCGGCAAGAGCCAGCTCGCCCTCGCCCTCATGGCCGAAGCGCGGCGTCGCGGCCTCTTCACCCGCCTCATCGGCGATGACCGGGTTAGGGTGAGCGTCGCGGGCGCTCGCGTGATTGTGCAGGGCCATCCCTCCATTGGGGGATGGATCGAGGAGCGCGGCTCAGGCATTCTTCCTGAGGTCCAGGAGGCGGCGGGTCTTGTCCGCTGCGTCGTGGATCTGGTGGACGATCCCCCGCGTCTGCCGGATATGGAGGCCGCCGAGGTCCTTCTGGAGGGCGTACCCGCTCCCGCGCTCGCGTTGCGGAGCGGTTGCGCTCCCCAGGAAGGCGCCCGGCGGGTTCTGGCCTTCCTCAACCGGGCTTGAGCTGAAGTGTAAATTTCACTTGCCATATTGATCGCAATGCACAAAATGACGCGCCTTCCAGCAAAGTCTTGCGGGCGAAATTGATGCGGAGCATTCCATGAACGGTCGTTTGAAATGATCGGTATGGTGCTGGTGACCCACGGGCGCCTGGCGACGGAGTTCCGCGCCGCCCTCGAACATGTCGTTGGTCCCCAAAAGCAGTTGGAGACCGTGACGATCATGCCCGAGGACGACATGGAGCAGCGTCGCAAGGACATCATCGCCGCAATTCAGGCGGTCGAAGGCGGGTCAGGGGTCATTTTGCTGACCGACATGTTCGGCGGCACCCCCTCGAATCTCGCCATTTCCGTCATGGAAGGGTCCCGGGTCGATGTGGTCGCGGGCCTCAATTTGCCCATGCTCATCAAACTCGCCTCCGTGCGCGATCAATCAACCCTTGAACAGGCGGTCGTTCAGGCTCAGGATGCCGGTCGGAAATATATTTCCGTCGCGAGCCGGATCTTGAGCGGGAAATGATGGACCAGGACGATTTCAGCAACGATTGCACGGAAACCGCCGCCCCCATCGAGGGCGCGCTCTCCCGCGTCTTTGAAATCGTGAACCGCAAGGGCCTGCACGCCCGGGCCACCGCCAAATTCGTGCAATGCGCGGAAAGTTTCGACGCCGAGATCTTCGTCAGCCGCTGCGGCGAGACGGTGGGCGGTTCATCCATCATGGGCATTCTGACCCTGGGGGCGGGCATTGGCTCCACCATCACCGTCTCGGCCCGGGGCGCGCAGGCGCAGGAGGCCCTCGAGGGCATTGGCGCGCTGATCGCCAATCGCTTCGGCGAAGACGAGTAGACCTAGCCCGTCAGCCCCCGCCGCCAGCCGATGAGCCCGGCGGTGGAGCCATCGAGCCCCTCCAGTGAGGCGTTGCGCTCGCTCACGATGGGCGCCAGGCGATTGCACAATTCCTTGCCCAGCTCCACGCCCCATTGATCGAAGGGGTTGATGTCCCAGATCACCGACTGGACGAAGACCTTGTGCTCATAGAGGGCGATCAGGCGGCCAAGCTGCCGGGGCGTGAGGGCGCGATAGAGGAAGGTGCTGGAGGGCCGGTCGCCGGGGAAGCGCTTGTGGGGCGCGAGCGCCGCCGCCGCTTCGGCCTCCATGCCCTGCGCCAGCAAGCCAGCCTCCGCCTCTGCCAAAGAGCGCCCGCGCATCAGCGCCTCGCTCTGGGCGAAGCAATTGGCGACCAGCAGGGCGTGGTGATGGGGATCGGCATGGGTCGGCTGCGCCGCCACCAGAAAATCCACGGGGATCACATCCGTCCCCTGATGCAGCATCTGGAAGAAGGCGTGCTGGCCATTGGTGCCCGGCTCGCCCCAGATGACGGGCGCGGTGCCCAGCGCCACCGACTCGCCCGTCCGCGTCACCGACTTGCCGTTCGACTCCATGTCGAGCTGTTGCAAATAGGCGGGGAAGCGCCCCAGCCTCTGGTCATAGGGGATCACCGCCTGGGCCTGGCAGCCCCAGACATTGCGATACCAGACCCCCAGCAGGCCCATGAGCACGGGGATATTGTCCTGCAAGGGCGCGTCCTGAAAATGCCGGTCTACGTCATGGCCGCCGCGCAGGAAGCTCTCGAAGCCATCGGGGCCGATGAAGATCGCCAGCGAGAGGCCGATGGAGGACCAGACCGAATAGCGCCCGCCCACCCAGTCCCACATGGCGAAGATGCGGTCGGGCTTTATGCCGAACTTCGCCACAAGATCGAGTCGAGTCGACACCGCCGCGAAATGATCGCCCACCGCGTCCTCTCCGAGCGCCCCCGCCACCATGGCGCGCGCGGCGCTGGCGTTGGCCATGGTCTCCTGGGTGGTGAAGGTTTTCGAGCAGACGATGAAGAGCGTGCGGGCAGGATCAAGATCCATCATGGTGTCCGCGAGGTCCGCGCCATCCACATTGGCGACGAAATGCATGCGCAGGCCCGGCTTGCCAAAGGGGCTCAGCGCCCGCGCCGCCATGGCGGGGCCAAGGTCCGAGCCGCCGATGCCGATGTTCACCACATCGGTGAAGGCCTGGCCCGTCGCGCCGCGCAGGGCGCCCTCCCGGACAGCCTTGGCGAAGGCGAAGACCCGCGCCCGCTCGGCCAGCACCTGCGCCGTCACATCCACGCCATCCGCCTGCATGGGCGTGTCCGAGAAATTCCGCAGGGCCATGTGCAGCGCAGGCCGACCTTCCGTATTGTTGACCAGATCCCCCGCAAACAGGCGCTCGCGGGCCTCCTCTACGCCCGCTACGCGGGCCAGGGTCAGCAGATGGGCGAGGGTGGCGTCATTGGCCCGGTGCTTGGAATAATCGAAGAGGAGATCGTCGAGCTCCACATGATAGCGCGCGAAGCGGTCGGGATCCCCCGCGAAGAAATCCGCGATCCCGTGCTGGCTGATCTCGACCCGGTGCGCCTCCAGCGCTGCCATGGCTGCGGCGACAGTCTGCGTCATGGAACCCCCAAAAGAACAATCCCGAGACCCTACCAAGGAAATAGGCAAAAAAGAGTTTCACTCGATGGGCAGCCCGTTTGGGCGTTCGTCGGCTTTACCAGTTTTGTTGCAAAGCTTAAGCTCGGCTTTCAGACGGACGGGGATGGTGATCCGGTCTGGCTGGGGTTTCATCGGACGCGGCGGTTGCATCATGCCGATCACTTGCCATCAGGATTACGCCTTCTTTTGCGATGAATCCGGGATCTCAACAGACAGGTTCACGGTCGTTGGCGGGCTGTCCATGCACCGTAATTCCATTGATCGCATCTTGACTAAAATGAGCGATTTTCGCTCTCAATTCAACATGACCAAGGAGCTGAAATGGACAAAGATAACCGACGCTAAAATCGAAGAATACAAGCATCTCGTCGATTATTTCTTCCTGATGAACAAGACAGGTCAATGCCAATTCCATTGCATCATTTTCGATAATCATAAATGGCTTCATGCGAAGTATAATGGGGGTGATCGTGATGTCGGCCTTTCGAAACTCTATTATCAAGTGCTGCATCATAAATTCGGCAGACTATGCGCCCCCCACGGAAGCCTTTTTGTCCGCGTAGACAGACGCAACAGCAGCACGAGCCTCGAAGACCTCCGGCGGATGCTGAATGCGGCCATGGCGCGGGATCACAAAATCACCAACAATCCATGGAAAGTCATCGAACCTGAAGATTCGAAACAATGCGATATTCTGCAACTGAATGACGTGATTTTGGGCGCTGTTTGCGCTGTCAGGAATGGCAAGCATCTGCTTGAGGCCGGACGCGAATCCAAAAAAGCAATTGCGAATCATGTTTTGGAAAAAAGCGGCCTGTCGTCCTTCGACTACGACAGCCCCAGATCGGTGACACGCTTCACGGTTTGGAACATGCAACCAAGAACATGAAGAAGCAGGCCCCACGTCTCTACGCCCGTGAAGGCTACGGTCCAGCCGTTCTCCTGAGTGGATCAGGATTTTCGAGACGCAGTAGCCTGCGGACTGTTATCTAGCGTAATCCGGGGAAATAGTCAATTTTTGCCCCCCTTTTGCGGCTTTGTTCAGCCCATTCGGGCCAAGCAATGGCAATCTCGTCGATTACACCCTCTTTGCCCTGTTCTCCAGCCCCGCGATGGCCTAAACCCCGGGCGACCCCTCATTGGCAGGCATCATGGCTCCCCCACTTCTGACGCTTCAAGGCATTGAACTCACCATCAGCGGCAAGCCCCTGCTGGAGGGGGCGGAGATTTCCGTCTCCCCCGGCGAGCGGCTGGCCCTCGTCGGCCGCAACGGCTCTGGCAAATCGACCCTTTTGCGCATTGCCGCCGCCCAGACGGAAGCGGACAAGGGCGTGCGCTTCTTCCAGCCCGACGCCACCGTCCGTTACCTGCCCCAGGAGCCCGATCTCAGCGGCTTCGCCACGGTCATGGATTACGTGGAGGCGGGCCTCGGGCCCGGCGACGAGCCCTACAAGGCCCGTTATCTGCTGGAGCAGCTGGGCCTCACCGGCGACGAGGACCCCGCGCGCCTGTCGGGCGGCGAGGCGCGCCGGGCCGCCATCGTGCGGGTGCTGGCGCCCGAGCCCGATGTGCTGCTGCTGGACGAGCCCACCAACCATCTCGATCTCCCCGCCATCGAATGGCTGGAAAAGGAGCTGTCGTCGCTCCGCTCCGCCCTCGTGATCATCAGCCATGATCGACGTTTCCTGCAAAACCTCACCAACGCCACCGTCTGGATCGACCGGGGCGCGACGCGGCGTCTCGACAAGGGCTTTGGCGAGTTCGAGGCCTGGCGCGATCAGGTGCTGGAGGAGGAAGAGCGCGACCGCCACAAGCTCGACCGGCAGATCGCCAATGAAGAACATTGGGTGCGCCACGGCGTCAGCGGACGGCGCAAGCGCAACATGGGCCGCATGGGCCGATTGGCGGAACTGCGCTCCCAGGTGCGCGAGGCCCGCAAGCTCGTGGGCGATGTGCAGATCAGCGTCTCCGAGGGGACCGTGTCGGGCAAGCTGGTCATCGAGGCCGAGCATGTCTTCAAGTCCTATGGGGAGCGGACCATCGTCGCTGATTTCAGCACGCGCATTCTGCGCGGCGACCGGGTGGGCATTGTCGGCCAGAACGGCGCGGGCAAGACCACGCTCATCTCCATGCTCACGGGCGCTCTGGAGCCCGACAGCGGCAAGCTGAAGCTGGGCGCCAATGTGCAGATGGCGAGCCTCGACCAGAAGCGCATCGCGCTGGCCGCCGACGAGACCCTGAAGGATGTGCTGACCGGCGGCGGCGATTTCATCGACATCAATGGCGAGCGCAAGCACGTCATCAGCTACATGAAGGACTTCCTCTTCACCCCCGAACAGGCCCGCACGCCGGTGTCACGTCTGTCAGGAGGCGAGCGTGGACGGCTCGTGCTGGCGCGCGCCCTGTCGCTGCCCTCCAACCTGCTGGTGCTCGACGAGCCCACCAATGACCTTGATCTCGAAACGCTTGATCTGCTGCAGGAGATGATCGCCGACTATCCCGGCACGGTTCTGGTGGTCAGCCATGATCGCGATTTTCTCGATCGCGTCTCGACCTCGGTCATCGTCAGCGAAGGCGAGGGGCGCTGGATCGAATATGCCGGCGGCTATTCGGACATGGTGGCGCAACGCGGTTTCGGCGTTGGCGGCGAGGCGCCTTCGCGCAAGCAGGAACGCGAGAAAAAGCGCGCCGCCGCAGCGGTCGCCGCGCCCGCCAAGGCCAAGGGCCGACTGTCGTTCAAGCAGAAACACGCGCTGGAGACGATCCCCCCGCGCATCGAAGCCTTCCGCGCCCAGCAGGCCCTTCTGCAGCGCAAGCTCGATGATCCCAATTTCTACAAGAAGGACCAGTTCGCCTTCGCCAAGGCCACCACGGACTATGGGGACCTGCAGGCGAAGATCGACAAGCTCGAACAGGAATGGCTGGAGCTGGAGATGCTGCGCGAGGAGCTGGAGGGGTAGGACTCAAGGGCTGCTGCTTGCTGCGGTCCGCTCCGCCGCCGGGCCCATGCCGCGCGCCAGGTTCACCGCCGTATTTATCAGCCCCACATGGCTGAAGGCCTGGGGGAAATTGCCGAGCATTTCACCCAGCTCCGGATCATATTGTTCGGCCAGCAGGCCCACATCGTTGCACAGGGCCAGCAGGCGCTCGAAGAGCGCGCAGGCCTCCTTGTGGCGGCCGGTCAGCACGAGATTGTCGGCGAGCCAGAAGCTGCAGGCCAGAAAGCGCCCTTCGCCCGGCGGCAGACCATCGGCCACCACATCGGTCTCGTAGCGCAGGGTCAGGCCATCGCGCACCAGGCGTTTCTCGATGGCGGCGATGGTGCCGAGAATGCGGGGGTCGCCCGGCGGCAGAAAGCCCACCAGCGCCATCTGCAACAGGCTCGCGTCCAGCCAGGGCTGGCCATAGACCTGCGTGAAGGCGTTCTGGGCGGGGTCCCATGCCCGCTGGCAAATTTCCGCATGGATCTCGTCGGCGATGATTCGCCATCGGGCCTGATCCTCCCGGTCGCGGTCTGATTGCGGGGCATGGGCGAGCGCCCGGTCGAAGGCCACCCAGGCCATGACCTTGGAATGGGTGAAATGCTGGCGCCCGGCGCGCATCTCCCAGATGCCTTCATCGGGTTCGCGCCAGACCTGCGCCAGATGGTCGAGGGTGGCGCGGCGCCATTCGGCGCTGCGGGGATGGGGGGCGATGCCGCCCCTCACCGCCCGCGCCATGGCGTCGATCACTTCGCCGCGCACATCCAGCTGCATCTGCTCGGCCGCCGCATTGCCGATGCGCACGGGCTGAGAGTCGCGAAAGCCCGCGAGCCAGGGCGCCTCCCATTCGGCGAGGCGGCGCTCGCCGCTCACCCCATACATGATCTGCATCTGCGCGGGATCGCCTGCGATGGCGCGCATCAGCCAGTCGAGCCAGGCCCCGGCTTCCTCGAAATAGCCAAGGCCCATGAAGGCCTGCAGGGTGAAGGTGGCGTCGCGCAGCCAGCAGAAGCGATAGTCCCAGTTGCGGGTTCCCCCGATCTTCTCCGGCAGGGAGGTGGTGGCGGCGGCGACCATGCCGCCGGTGGGCGCATAGGTCAGCGCCTTCAGGGTGATGAGGGAGCGCTTCACCTGCTCCGTCCAGGGCCCTACATTGGGGCAGCGGTCCGAGAAATCGCGCCAGTAGCGTTCCGTGCTCGCCAGCGCCATCAAGGCCTCCACCTTCGGCGGGCGCTCGGAGAGCGAGACACGATGGGTCAGCGCGAAGGGCACGCGCTCCCCCGCCTTGATGGCGAAGTCGCCCAGCGTGCGCATGTCCTGCCCATGCAGGTGGATGGGGGTTTGCAGGAAGAGGGTGTTCGGCCCCGCCACCGCCATGAGGGTCGTGGGGTCCAGATGAGTCACCCAGGGGATCGTGCGCCCGTAGTCGAAGCGGATCACCAGCTCCACATCGAAGGTCACGCAGCCCTCGACCCCCTCCACGATGCGGATGAGATCCGCATGCTGGTCGCGCGGCGACATGAAGTCGATGACCCGCGCGGCCCCGGTCTTCGTGACGAGATCCGTGACGAGGACCAGCGTGCCCTCCCGATAGGCCCGGCTGGTCTCGATCACCTCGCGCGCGCAGATGGCCCAATGGCCATTGTCCCGGTCGCCCAGCAGGCGCGCGAAACAGGCGTCGGAATCAAAGCGGGGCAGGCAGAGCCAGTCGATGGAGCCGGAGCGATGCACGAGGGCCGCCGTCTCGCAGTCCCCGATCATGGCGTAATCGGCGATGCTCGCGTCCAAGCTGGCTCCCTTCGCTGTCTCCCATGAGGGAACTAGGGCGAAGGGAGGCGATGGCGAGGGTTCAGGCGCGCACTTCCTGCCGCTGGAACATCACATAGGCCACGGTGAAGAGGCCGATGACCGAGGCGAGCAAGCCCGTCACCTGCGGCCAGACCAGCGCCACGCTCTCGCTGAAGGGCAGGGGGCCGGAGATGGCGCCCTGCATCTGGGATTGCAGCACGAGGCCCAGCGATCGGGTCGCGGGGTTGAGGAAGGCCATGGTCGTTTCGGCGAAGAGCGTATTGGGCGAGAGCCGCGACAGGGCCTGGCCCACCTCCACCGTATAGAGCACGGACATGGGATTATAGGGATCCACTGGCGCGATGATCGGCGTGATGATCGTCACCACCATGTTCCAGAAAAAGGCGAAGAGCAGCCAGACCGCCAGCGAGGCCAGAGCCGCCGTGGCGGATGAGCGGAACTGTACGGAAAAGAGCATGGCGAGCCCCAGCCACACGCCCCCATAGGCGATGGCCGCGATGAGGAAGGCGAATCCGCGCAGCACCTCCTCCGTGCCCGGCGGCAGGCCCAGCATGAAGATGGCGAGGCCAATCACGAAGAGCCACAGCGCCGTCAGCATGACGGCGAGGGTGGTCAGCCCCGCCATGAATTTTCCAAAGAGCAGCGCGTCCCGATAGATTGGCTGGGCCAGGATGCGGCTCATGGTCTTGCCATTGAACTCGCTGTTCACGCTGTCAAAGCCCAGCGCGATGGAGACGATGGGGATCAGGAAGCCGAGGAAGGCCGCGAAGGAGGGCAGGGTCTCGCCCTTCGAGGTGGTGAAGATGCGCAGGAACACGAAGGGGTCTTCGCCCACGACCTCCCGCACCTCGCCGATGGTGGCGAAGACGGCGCCCGCGCCCGTCAGAAAGACGAGCAGTTCGAGCAGGCGCATGCGGGTGCTGGAGAGATTGTCCCCCAGCTCCTTCATCATCACCGTTCCAGCGCCCGCAAGGGCCGAGCCTTCACGCCGCATTGGGAAGCCCCTCGAAAAAGCGTGCATAGACGTCGTCGAGGCTCGCATGGCCTGCGTCGATCATGGTGAGATCGCCGCCCGCGCCCACCACGGCCCTGGCGATGTCGCCGCGAATGTCTCCGGTCGCCTCGATGCGCAGGCCCGAGCCCTCGTTAGCCACGCGGGTGACGCCGGGCACGGCTGACAGCGCCGCCTCCAGACCCTCCCCATGGGCCTCGATGCGGATGATGTGGGAGCCGCCGAGCACGCTGCGCAGCAGATCCTCCACCCGCCCCATGAGGCCGATCTTGCCCTGGCTGAACAGGGCCACCCGGTCGCAGACGGATTGCACGAGTTCGAGCATGTGGGAGGACAGAAGGATGGTCATGCCGTCCTTCTTGAGGGAGCGGATCAGCTCCAGAAATTCGCGCGTCGATTGCGGGTCCAGCCCGCCGGTCGGCTCGTCGAGAATGGCGATGGAGGCGCCCTTCATCAGGATTTCCGCGATGGCGAGGCGCTGGCGCATGCCGCGGGAATAGCCGAGCACCGGCCGCTGCCCGGCTTCCGTCAGGCGCACGCGGGCGAGCGCCGCCGCAATTTTCTCGTCGGCTTCCTTGCTGGTGAAGCCGCAGAGTTTGGCGGTGTAGCGCAGGTTCGCCACGCCCGTCAGGTTGTCATAGAAGCCAACCTGATCGGGCATGTAGCCCACGCGCCGCTTGACTTCGAGGGGCTGGCGCAGCGGGTCGAAGCCCGCCACATTGGCCGTCCCCGAGGTCGGCTCGGTGAGGCCGAGCAGCATGAGGATAGTGGTGGTCTTGCCCGCCCCGTTGGGGCCGAGCAGACCGAAGACCTCGCCGGGCTCTATGGTCAGGTCGAGCTTGTCGACCGCCAGCCTCGACCCGTAAGCCTTGGTGAGCTGCTGCGTGCGGATGACCGGCTCGCTCATCTGCGACCGAACCTCCCGACAGCGCCCACCAGCACGAGCAGGGCCGCGATGATGACCGCGATGCCCGTCACGCCCCAGAGGGTCGAGGTGGTGACGGTGACCCGGTAGTTGGCGGATTCGGAGACGCCGTCGCCCGAGGCGCGCACGCTCACCATATAGTCGCCCGCGATGGCCTTGGCGCTGGGGGTCACGAGGGCGGAGACCTTTTTCTCCTCGCCCGCTGCGATTTCCGGCACTTCCTTCGGATCAAACGAGATCTTCCAGCCGCTGGGCGGAGTGGCGCTGAGGCTCATGCCGCGCGCCGAGGCCGTGCCGGTGTTGCGGATGACGAGGGGAATGCTGCGCTCCTGCCCGGCGGTCGCCTCGCCGCTCAGGCGCTCGTCCTGACCGGTGACGGTGATGGCGGGCTGGCCGCTGATGTCGAGCGCCAGCTTCGCCTGGACGCTCGCCTTGTCGCCGGCGATGGCGAGCATGATCGGCGTTTCGCCAGCGGGGGCGCGGGGGCCGGGCTTCACCGCCACAGTGATGTCCTTGCTCTCGTTGGCCTTGATCGAGAGGCTGGTGATCTCCTGGGTGCTATAGCCTTCCTTGAAGGTGCTGGTGAATCCGCTGGGGGCGTCCACCCGCAGGTTCACGGTCATGTCGGCGCCCGATTCGTTCTTCACGGCGACGTTGAAGTCGAAGCTGGACTTGGGCGAGCCGCGCAGCACCGGGAATTTCGGCGTGGCCGTCAGCTTCGCCGCCAGAGGCTCGGCGAGCTTGATGGAGATGGGCAGCGAGGACTTGGCGTCGTCGCCATCGGCCTGGATGGTGATCTTGTAGTCGCCAGCCTTGGCGGTGGCGGGGATGTTCAGCTTGAGATTGAGATTGGCGCGTCCGTCATAGTCCACGAAGGCGGCGCTGACGGGCTTGCCCGAGCCCTCCACATCCGCCTTCCAGTCGGCGGGCTTGTCCGCGATGGTGACGGCGGTGCGCTGGGGCGGCAGGCCATAGTTGTAGATGGTGAGAGGAAGGGTGGTCTCCTCGCCCGCGCGGATCTGCACGGCGGGAAAATCCGTTGTGAGGTAGAGTCCCTTGATCGCCTCAGGACTCGGATCCTTCGCCATGGCGGTCGAAACCGTCGCCAAAGACAAAGACGCCACCATCAAAAGCGCTGACACGCCTGCGCGCATGCGCCACCTCCCCATTTGATCCCAACAAGCTCCGCACCGTCCCACCGGTTCGGGGCGCGGAGTTCAATGGATGATTAGGGCCAAATTTTGGCGGAAAGCAAGTCACGGCTTCGTTCTCATGGATTTGAACGAGCTGCTATCTCGCCCGAACCGCCCGAACCCTGAGCGTCAGGCGGCGAGTTTCACATCGCTTTCCGGCGTGCTGAAATAAGAGATATAGCGCGGGTCGATTTCGGCGACGGGCATGATGATGAAGACATCGGTGGTGCCGAACTGGCGGTCGCTCACCGCTTCCGCGCCGATCTTCGCGCCCACGCGGATATAGCCTTTCAACAGCGGCGGCAGTTTGGCCAGGGCCTTGCGCGGTTCTAGATCCGGCGTGTCGGTGGCGTTGATGACGATGCGCCGCGACGGCAGCGCCCGTGTGGCCCAGACGTCGTCAGGGGAGGCCGTTGCGCTCAGCCAGGCCAGCGTCGGCGCATGGGGCGCGGGGTCGGCGCCGGGCAGGCTGGCGCAGCCGATCATTACATCGATACGGTGGTGGCGCACATAGGTCCAGATGCCCCGCCACAGCAACTCCAGCACTCGTTTGGAGCGCCAGTCACTGTGTACGCAGGAGCGACCAAGTTCCAGAAAACGCTTGCCCGCATGGCGCGCCAGCAGGGGTGCGATGTCGAACTCGCTGGCCGAATAGAAGCCGCCATGGCGCTCCGCCACATCCTGCCGCAGCAGGCGATAGCAACCGACGACCTTGGGCTTGCGTTGGCCAAAGCGGTTCAGGAAATCATGATCGATCACGATGAGATGATCGCAGATGCGATCAAACGCGCAGAGGTCGCGGCGAGTCAGCGCGGTGCGGGCGTCAGCGATGGCGCCGCCCTCTTCATAGAACACCTTGTAGCGCAGCTTCTGCGCCTTGCGGATGTCGCGCTTGTGGGTGGCGAGCCGCACTTCCAGCGAACCGATTCGGCCCAGCGACGCGGGCAGGCCCATCAGGTCCCGCACAGGCTTGCGACCGGGAAAAAGCGCAATAGTCTGGGGGATGAAGCCTTTGGTGTTTTGCCAAGCCTGAGAGGCCGCCTTGTACATTTTTATATCCTCGCAAGGTCGTTTCAGACCATTGCGTCAGCTTCATCATGAGTCGTCGACAGTTTGATGACGGTTTACCTTGCGCGTTCCCATAGGGCGATCACCTCTTCGATGCGCTGCGTCACATCGGCGGGGTGGGTGCGCACCACATCATGCAGGGCGTCAAAGGCGCTCGTGCTCCAATCGGGGTCCGCGCGCAGGCGGGCGGCGATGGCCTGGAAAGGGCTGGGGTCATAGGCCGAGCACAGCGCATAGTGGCGGGGCGGCCATGCCTCGGGGTTAGCGCGGGTGGCCACATAGGGCTCGCTGAAGCACTTGATGGGATGGGGCGTGAAGAGCGGATCGAAGCGCGGGGCGTCCGCAGGGCTGCTGTTGGCGGGCGCCCGGGCGCGGGGCACGGAATGGCCGCCGTCATGGGCCTCAGCCGCCGCCTGTTGGGCCGCTGCGCCCTTCGGACCCGCCATGTCCCAGACATTCTGGCCGCTCGCGGGCACGAAGGCGTCGATATAGATCATGCCCCTGATGCGGGCGATCTCCCGATCCGCCGCCCCCGTGATCACCATGCCGCCATAGGAATGGCCGACGATGATGACGTCGCGCAGATCGTTCCAGCGCAGGAGCCCGGCGATGTCAGAGATGTGGCTGGAGAGGTTGATCTGATCGGGAGAAATGTGGCTGCGCTCGGCCAACCCCGTAAGGGTGGGCGCATGGACCTCGTGGCCAGCTGCGCGCAGCAGGGGCGCCACGCCGTTCCACGACCAGGAGCCGCTCCAGGCCCCATGCACCAGAACAATGACCGCCATCAGCCCCTCCCCTTGATTTGATCCCTCATGATTAGGCCGGTTCGGGGCGGACGGGAAGGGCGGGCCCTTTCAGGCCGCCCGCGCTACGCCCTGCAATTGCCTGCGATAGCTGAGGGCTTCGGCCAGATGCAGGCGCCCGACCTGCGCGGCGCCGTCGAGATCGGCGAGGGTGCGCGCCAGTTTCAGCACGCGATGATAGCCGCGCGCCGACAGGCGCATGCGCTCGGCGGCGTCCCGCAGCAGGGCGAGGCCCGCCGCGTCGAGGGCCGCCGCATCCTCGATCACGTTGGGCGGCGCGGCGGCGTTGGTGGCGACCCCGGGCAGGCCCATGGCGCGGTAGCGTTCGGCCTGCAGCGCGCGGGCGGCGGCGACCCGCTCGGCCACATCCGCCGAGCCCTCGGAGGGGGCGGGCAGGATGAGGTCGGCGGCGGTGACGGCGGGCACGTCGATGGAGAGGTCGAAACGGTCGAGCAGGGGGCCTGAAATGCGCGCCTGATAGGCGGCGATGCAGCGCTCGTTCTGCTGTCTGCGGCAGGTATAGCCGGGGTCCGTCCCATGGCCGCAGCGGCAGGGGTTCATGGCGCCGATGAGCTGGAAGCGCGCGGGATAGGTGACGCGCGCATTGGCCCGGGCGATGGAGACCTCCCCCGCCTCCAGCGGCTGGCGCAGGCTGTCGAGGGTCTGGGGCTGGAACTCCGGGAATTCATCGAGAAAGAGCACGCCGTTATGGGCCAGCGACACCTCGCCGGGCCGGGCCTGGGCGCCCCCGCCGATGAGGGCGGCCATAGAGGCGTTATGGTGCGGGGCGCGGAAGGGGCGGGCGTTGGTCAGCGCCCCGCCCGCCAGCTCCCCCGCCACCGAATGGATCATCGAAACTTCCAGCAATTCGCGCGGGGTCAGCGGCGGCAGGATCGAGGGCAGGCGCGCGGCCAGCATGCTCTTGCCCGAGCCCGGGGGGCCACTCATCAGCAGATTGTGTCCGCCAGCCGCTGCGATCTCCAGCGCCCGCTTGGCGCTCTCCTGCCCCTTGATGTCGCGAAGGTCAGGCATGGCGGTCCGTCCCGCGCGCACGGCGGGGGCTGGCCGGGCCATGACTTGCGAGCCCTTGAAGTGATTGGCGAGCTGGATCAGGGAGCGTGGCGCGAGAATGTCGAGATCGGCTGAGGCCCAGGCGGCTTCGGGTCCGCAATCGAAGGGGCAGATCAGCCCCTGCCCCCGCGCATTGGCGGCCACCGCCGCTGGCAGGGCGCCCGCCACGGCGGTGATGGCGCCGTCGAGCGCCAGTTCGCCGATGATCGTGTAGCGGTCGAGCGCATCGTGGGGAATGGCGCCGATGGCGGCCATGACCCCCAGCGCGATGGGTAGGTCGTAATGGCTGCCCTCCTTGGGCATGTCGGCGGGGGCGAGGTTGACGGTGATGCGCCGGGCTGGCAGGGCGAGGCCCGAGGCGGTCAGGGCCGAGCGCACCCGCTCGCGCGGTTCCGTCACCGCCTTGTCGCCGAGGCCCACCACGCTGAAGCGCACCTCGCCGTTGGAAATCTGCACCTGCACATCGACGGGCCGCGCCTCGATGCCCTGAAATGCGACTGTTGCGACCCGTACCACCATGGCCAGCCTCCCGATCCACCCTGAGGGTAGCGCGAGAACTTGACCTTGGCAAGAACATTAGCGGAACATTTACGCCTTGCGGCGGGCCAGCCGGTCCTTGATGTCCGGGATGAGCTTGGACACATTCGCCCCGTTCAGCACCGCCCGCGCATTGGCGTCGATGCCGCTCACCGCATTTATGTAGCCCGCGATCTCCTCGGGGTCGCGAATCGCCTGGGGGTAGTCGGTGGCGAAGACGCATTGGGAGAGGGCGACCTCCGACAGGCCGAAGCGCACCCATTCGGCGCCCCAGTTGGCGGAGGGATCGGGACCGGCCCAGCCCGCGCAATCGTAGTAGAGGCGCTCGTGAATATAGTGGTCGAGGCTCTTGGCGGGCAGGCGGTTGTGGCGGGGGATCTCGGAGGTGCCCCAGACATGGCGCTGCTGGAAGCCGCGGATGCGCCCGAGGTAGCGGCCCAGACCGCCAGAGAAATGGGAGAACTGCACCTTGAGATGGGGCAGCTCGTCGAGGATGCCCGAATTGATCAGCCGCATGGTGGCGGTCATCAGCGAGAATTCCCAGCCCAGGATGCGGCCGAGATCATCCGCATACATCTGCGGCCAGTTGATCACATTGGGCAGGGGATGGATGAAGACATAGATCCCCAGATCCGCCGCCGCGCGCCAGAAGGGCCGCAGGCCCTCTGCGTCGAGGGCCTGACCCTGAATTTCCGAGGCGATGACGACGCCGGGAAAGCCCAGGTCCACCACGCAACGCTTCAGCTCCACGATCATTTCAGCGGTGTTGAGTGCGGGGATATGGGCGAGGCCCACGAAGCGGCCGGGATGCTCCAGCTCGATCTCGCGCAAGCGGTCATTGATGAGCTTGCACTTGCCCACATCCGGCTGGTCGAAGCCCGGGCCGCTGGAGAGCACGCAGGCGTCGATGCCCGTGCG
>CAMDOY010000019.1 GCA_945903655.1 Rhizobium sp. Q54
GCGAGAAGCTCCTCCCACATTGACTGGGTAGGCGCTGGAGGGCGGCAGTTGGCTGCTATCAATGTCCTCATTGTAAAGTCGAGAGACCGTTCTGCCATCGACATAAGTAGCTGCCGTGGTAGGCGCAAAGGTATCAGTCAGTACGCTAGACGTGAGCGAAATCTGAGACCCGTTAACGGTGAGCTGAGAGGGAATAACACCCGTGATGACGATGGCCGTCTGCATAACGCCATAGGTTAGATCGCCATCGTAGACGATCAAAGTGTCTTTTCCCAACGCACCATCAAAAAAGAATTGATCATCCAGATAATTTCCCCGAACCGTAAAAAACTTTTGATCTATCACAAGAGGACTGTTCCAGTTAAGAATTGACTCTCCAGCAGCGGTAGTTGGCGCGGCGCGGGGTGGATCCATAATGGAAACTTACGATTATATCGTCATTGGCGCGGGGTCCGCTGGCTGCACGGTCATCACCCGGTTGATCGAAGCGGGCAAGAGTGTGCTGGCGCTGGAAGCGGGTCCCTCGGAACGCTCGCCCCTGGTCAGCATCCCCGCCATGTTTTTCCGGCTGATCGGCAGCAAGCGCTTCTGGATGTACCAGAGCGAACCGGAAGCCGGGTTGAAGGGGCGCCCCTTCTTCGTGCCGCAGGGCAAGACGGTGGGCGGCGGCTCCTCGGTCAACGCCATGATCTATATCCGGGGCCAGGCCGAGGATTATGACGACTGGCGGGACGCCGGTTGCCCAGGCTGGGGCTATGACGATGTGCTGCCCTTCTTCATCAAGGCCGAGGCCAACGAGCGGTTGGCCGCGCCGCTGCATGGAACGGACGGGCCTTTGGTGGTCAGCGATTCCAAGTATCGCAATCCCGTGGGCTATGCCTTTTTGCGCGCGGCGCAGGAGGCGGGCCTTCCCTTCAATGACGATTTCAATGGCGTCCAACAGGACGGCGTCGGCTTCTATCAGAATACGATTTCGGCCGCCAAACGTGGCTCGACCGCCGCGACCTATCTGGCGCGGGTGCGCAGCAATCGGCTGCTGACCCTTCGCACGGAGGCTGTGGTCGAAGAGCTTGTGCTGGAGAACGGCGCAGCCGTCGGGGTGTGCTATCGCGGCGCGGGAAGCGAGAAGATCCAGGCGCGCGCCAAGGAGGAAGTGATCCTCAGCGCAGGCGCCCTTGCGAGCCCCAAGATCCTGCTCCTGAACGGCATTGGTCCCGCCGCCCATCTGGGGGAGGTGGGCATTCCCGTGCGCCGCGACTTGCCGGGGGTGGGCGAGAATTTTCGCGATCATGTGGGCGCGCCCTGCTACGCCAAACTCAACGTGCCCTGGGGGTTCTGGGCGCAGGATCGCGGCTTGCGCGCGGTGCGACACGGGCTGGAATATCTGCTGTTCAAGCGCGGCATTCTCAATTCCAATCTCATCGAAACCGGGGGCTTCATCGACACGAGCGGCGCCGGGCGACCGGATGTCCAGTTTCATGTCATCCCTGTGCTGAGCGGCGACGTGGGGAAGGACCCTCCACCGTTCCACGGCATGTCGGTCAACCCCTGCGTGCTCCGCCCCAAGTCGCGCGGGCGCATGCGGCTGCGCTCCGCCAATGGCGCCGACCCCATCCTGCTCAACGCCAATGTGCTGCAGGCGCGGGAGGATGTGGACACGCTCATTCGCGGCGTGAAACTGGCGCGGCAGATCTTCCGCTCGCCCTCGCTGGCGAAGCTAATCGAACAGGAACTTACCCCGGGCGGGCCGGACCAGATTGCGGATGCCGTGATCGAAGATCACATCCGCACGGTCGCCAAGACGGTTTACCATCCGGCAGGCACCTGCAAGATGGGGTCTGACGACATGGCCGTGGTGGACCATCAGCTGCGCGTTCGCGGCGTGCCGCGCCTTCGCGTCGCCGACGCCTCGATCATGCCGCAGGTCACCAGCGGCAACACCAACGCGCCTTCGATCATGATCGGCGAGCGCTGCGCCGATTTCATGTTGAGGGCCAGTGGCGCTTGAACAGCGGAGGATGCGCGGCGTGAGGATTTGACACGGGCCTCCGATTATCGTTCTTTTGCATCAAATAACGATGTTCCCGAACGAACGCCAAAACCGGAGGAGATCAGAATGACCACGCGAGGCCCCACGCGCGAAGATATCATGGCGTCCAGATATGCGGCGGCGATGCCCAACAAGGATTTGTTGCTGCCCTCCACCGAGACGCGGAATTACTTCCACGCGGTCGACAACATGATCAATGTTTTCGCGATCAAGCCCGGTGACCGGGTGCTTTTCCTCACCGACCCCTTGCTGGATCGCCGCATCGTGGATTGCATCTCCGGAATCGCCCATTCTCGCGGCGTCTATCCGCAGGAGTTCATGGCGCCATCGACGCAATTGCCCGATTGCCCGGACGAGATCAGGGCCCTGGTGGAGAACGCCACCTTCGTCGTGTCCTCCTGGTTCTGCTCCGTGGGCTCACCTTTCTTCAATAAACTCCGGCGCGAGAAGGGGCAGCGTTGGGTCAAGGTGACCTATTTCCGCAATCTCGACCTGCTGTCCACGCCGCAGGCGCGTTTCCCCGTTGATCTGGTGGGCGAGATCGTGCGCGGTACGGCGCGGCAATATCCCAAAGACCACGACTTCGACATGACCTTCACCTGCCCGCGCGGCAGCGACCTGCGGATCCATTTCACGCCCGATATGGTGGCGGGCCTGTTGTCGAACAATCGCTGGGAAGGCAAGCAGCGCGCCGACGAGCCGGGCTGTTATGTGCATTACATGCCGACCCACGGCCCCAATCTTTATGATCGCAACTGCTTCCTGCGTGTTCCCAATCCCAAGCCCATTGTCGAGGGTGTCATCTATCCTCAATGGGCGATGGGCTTCGAAAAGCCTTTTGTCGAAAACATCGGCCTTGAATACAAGGGCGGCGTGATCGTGAAGGTGCACGGCAAATCCGACGAGGCGCGCATCCTCGACGACATGTTGGTGGGGGGCGAGGCCGAGCTGCATGAGCTTGGATGTGGGTTCAACCCGAAATATCCCCGGTACAAGGCCTATCCAGCCGGGTCCAATGCCCCTGGGGCTCTGCATTTCGGCACCAACGCGAAACGCCCGAGCGATTTCATGCAGAGGGTGCTGGCGTCCTGGGAAGAGCCGGCGACCCATCAGGATTGTATCGTCTTCGACATGACCGTGAAAGCGGGCGACGTCACTCTCATCGACAACGGCTTTCTGACCTCGCTGCGCGACCCGCAGGTTGTGGAGATGGCGAGCCGGTTCGGTAATCCCAAGGAATTGCTGGAAACCTTCGTCGAATGAAACAAGGCAAGCTTCGGTGATGCATGAAAAAGTCATTCCTGATTGTAGCTTCCCTCCTCGTCAGCTTCAGCGCCTCCGCCCAGGAGTTCTACAAGGGCAAGACGATCACGTTGCTGGTCAACTATGGGGCGGGGGGGAATGCTGACACGGACGCGCGCCTGTTGGCGCGTCATTGGGGCCGCAACATTCCCGGCGGCCCCACGATCATAGTCCAGAATGTGCCTGGCGCCGGTGGATTGCGCGCCATGAACGTGCTGGGCAAGAAGGCCGGCGCAGAGGCCGACGGCATGACCGTCGGCTTCTTCACCGTCAGCCCGACTCCCCCATTGGTGGATGATCCGGGCCTTCAGGTGAGCATGACGGACGATCTGATCCCGATTGGTGGCGCGAGTGGCTGGACGGTCGCCTATGCCCGCAAGGATATGCCGCCGGGCATCGAAAAGCCGGAGGATCTGGCGAAGGCCAAGAATATCTATGTGGGCGGCTATAGCCGCTCCTCGTCACACGATGCGCGACTGCGGCTCGCCCTTGATGTGCTCGAGCTTCCGTTTACTGCAGTGACGGGCTTTCCGGGTCAAAATGACATTCTCAAGGCGATCCTGCAGAACGAGGTGAATATGTCGGCAAGTTCCTTGCCCGCATACCTGTCCCTGGTCGTCCCTAATCTGATCAAGACGGGTCAAGGCATAGCGCTCTGGCATTATGACGTCATTGGCGCAGATGGAAAACCCGAGGGCAATCCGGAATTGACGCGCGTGGGCATTCCGCCCTTCAGTGAAATCTATCAGCGCGCCTATGCAAAAGCGCCTTCGGGCGACAAATTCGAGGCGCTTCTGCAACTGAATAATATTGGAGCAAAACTGCAGCGCGGCGTTTTTCTGCCGCGGGGCGCGCCGCGTGCGGCGGTCACCGCCTTGCAGGAGAGTTACGAGAAGGTGGCCAGAGACCCCGCCTATATCGCAGAATATGAAAAGATCAACAATGAAAAGCCGGACGCCATCGACGCGCGTGGCGTTCAGGCTGTCCTTGACGCGCTTCGCCGGGTCTCACCCGCGACGAAGAAAGTGCTGAAGGAAGCGGTTGGAGATTAGGTTCAGGAGCGAAAGGCGCAACAATGGATGAAGCCTTGACACCCGCCGCCATCAAGAGCGACGTCGAGCGCTATCTGGACGAACATGCGCGCGCCATCGCTTTGTTGAATGATTCCATTTTCTATTTCGGCGAATTGGGGATGCAGGAGTTCGAGACTGCAGGTCTGATGACCCAGTTGCTGGAGGAGGCGGGTTTTGTTGTCGAACGCGGCCTCAGCGGGTTCCCAACCGGATTTTGCGCCACTTATGGATCGGGCGCGCCGGTGCTGGCGATACACACCGAATATGACGCCAATCCCGATAACTCCCAGCAACCCTGGGCGGTGGAGGCCACCCCTATCGTGATGGGCGCGCCCGGCCATTGCGAAGGACATAATTGCAACGGCGCGGTGCTCGTCGCAGCCGCAATCGCGACCCGCCGCGCGATGGGGCGGCACGGCGTCAAGGGAACGCTCAAGGTGTTCGGTGCGCCCGCCGAGGAACAACTGGTCAGCCGCCCATACTTTGTTCGCGACGGCCATTTCGATGACGTCGATCTCGCCATCACCCCGCATGTGGGAGGTGAGTTTCATGTGGGCTATGGGGTCCTGCAGAGCGCGCTGGTCTCCGCGACCTTTCATTTTCATGGGGAGACCGCCCATGCGGGCGTGGCGCCATGGAAAGGGCGCGACGCGTTGGACGCCGTCGTGCTCATGGATCTGGGCATCGCCCAATATCGCGAACATATGACGCCCGAGATGAACTGCCAGCGTGTGATCACCGACGGTGGTCATCAGCCAAATGTGACGCCGCGTCATGCGGCGGTATGGTGGTATTTTCGCAACTCGACGGCCGAAGGCGTCAGCGCCCTCTTTGAACAGGCAAAGAAGATTGCGCAAGGCGCCGCGCTGATGACCAATACGACGCTCGAAGTGGAGTTGCACAGTGCGGTATGGCCCGTGCGTGGTAATGAGACCCTCGCAGGGTTGATCGAGCTTGAGTATAGCCGCATCGGCGCCCCACTGTGGAGCGCGGATGAGAACGCCTTTGCGATGGATTTGCAGAAGCGGGCAGGGGTGCGGGACGAAGGGTTGCGCAGGAGTGTGAAACGAAATCTCGGCCCCAGCGCGCAGATGCGCTCGGCCAATGATGCGGGTGATGTGTCCTGGAAGACACCCATGGCCAAGCTGGTCTTCCCGTCCAATGTGCCGAACATCAGCTTTCACCATTGGGCTGCGGGCGCAGCGCTGGCGACCTCCATCGCGCATAAGGGCGCGCTCGCCGGCGCCAAGGTGCTGGCCTGCTCGCTGATCGAATGTTTCACCAATCCGGCGGTCGTCGAGCAGGCGCGACAAAGCTTTGCGCGGGAGACGCAAGACACACCCTACTATTCGCTGCTACCCGCCGATCAGAAGCCGCCCGTTCATCTGAATGAAAAGGCGATGTCTGCATGGCGCCCGGCCATGAAGGCCCATTATCTCAGGGAAAGGCCCCGCTTCAGTTAAGCAAGACAAACGGAATCCAAAGGATCCACCAAGGGAGGAGACAACATGAGAAAGAGCTTGACGCTTCTGTCTATCGGCCTGACGGCCGTCTTGTGCGCGTCATCGGCGCAGGCCCAGTTCTTCAAAGGCAAGGTGATCACCATGATCATCAATTACGGGGCTGGGGGCAACGCCGATACGGAAGGCCGGATCTTTGAACGGCATCTGGGCAAGCATATCGAAGGCAAGCCAACCATCATCGTGCAGAATGTGCCTGGAGCCGGAGGTTTGACCGCAGTCAATCAGATGGGCCTTGGCATCGGCATCAGGGAGCCTAACCTCACCATCGGTTTCTTCACCTTCAACCCCATCGCAGTTCTCATCGACGATCCCGGTTTGCGCGTGAAAGTCGATACGTTCCCCATGGTTGCGGGGCTCGGCGCCTATTACGTGGCCTATGGCCGGAAGGATGCCGTGCCAGGGGAGCGCAGGCCACAGGACATAGCACGGGCGAAAGACATCAACGCCGCAGGCTACGCCCGCAACTCCAGCCATGACATCCGGCTGCGACTGATGTTCGAGATCATGGGCACGGGGCACAAGGTCGTCACGGGGTTCCAGTCCATCAATGCGGTCAATGTGGCGATCGAGCAGAACGAAATCAATTTCATGGTGTCCACGACGCCCGGCTATGAAACACAAGCCTATCCGAACCTCATCCAGAAGGGCATCGCCATGCCATTCTGGCAATTGAGCGCCCTCACGCCGGAAGGCAAACTTGTCGGCAGTGACAAACTCACCAGTCAGGGGATCAAGTTCTTTGAGGAGGTCTATCAGGACGCCCATGGAAAATTGCCATCAGGGCCGAAATATCAGGCGCTCAAGGTCACCGACAACATGAGCGCCCAGTTGGCGCGCATCGTCGCCATGCCGCCGGGCGCATCTCGTGAAGCAGTTGAGGAAATGCGCCGCGCCTTCGTTTCGATTCAAGGCGACAAGGATTTCCTTGATGAATACCAGCGTCTCATCAAGATGGACCCGGTGATGATCAGCGGAGTGGATGCGCAGAAGTCGCTGAGCGACTCGCTCAAGGTCGCGATAGCGGACGTCAAGGGCATCCTGAGAGAAGCCGCCGGCCTGAATGAATGAGTTGGTCTTGATAAGGAGGATGATCAGATGAGCAACGACTACAGCTTCGTCAACAGCATGCCGCCGGAAAATCTCAATGAAACCGTTCTGACCGAACGATACTTTCAGGCCATGGACAATATGACCAGCGTCTTCGCCATCCGGCCAGACGATACTGTGCTCTTCCTGTCCGATCCCCTGATTGATCCGCGCGTGTTCCACGCCATCGCCGGCATCGCGCGCTCGCGTGGCGTGCGGCCGGAACTCTATTCCAGCAGCAACTGGAACAGCGGCATTTTCCCCGAAGAACTCAAGCCCGTCTTCGAAAAGGCGTCACTGGTGGTCTCCACCTGGTTCGCCTCCATCGGCGATCCCTATTGCCTGAAGGTTCGTCGCGACACCGGTCAGCGAACCGTCAAGATGACCTACTTCCGCAATATTGATGTGCTCAAGACGCCCCAAGCGCGGTTCCCCGCCGAGCTTGTGGGGGAAATCACGCGCGCCACGCGCAGGCTCTATCCCGAACAGGAGGACTTCACGCTCAGGATCACCGATCCCCGGGGCACCGACTGGAAGGCAAATTTCACGCCGCAAATGCGCGAGAACATGTTGAAGTCCAATCGCTGGCGCGGCCAGATGACGGCTCAGGAACCGGGCGCCTATGTGCACTGGCTGCCGACCCATGGTCCGAACGTCTATGATCGCACGACCCTGGGCAAGGATCAGGATCGCGGCGATATTCGTAATGATGTGAATGGCATTGTCTATCCCCAAGCCGCCGTTGGCTTCCCCAGGCCTTTCAGCGAAAGGATTGGCGTGGTGTTCGAGAATGACCGGATTACCGAAGTGCGGGGGCAGTCGGAGGAGGCTGTCATCTTGCGCGACATGCTTGTGGATGGCGTGCTTGTGGAACTTGGCTGCGGCTTCAATCCCAAGGCGCCGCGCAGGGGAATCTATCCCGCAGGGTCCAACTCGCCCGGCGCCCTGCATTACGGCATCGAGCTCGCCAAGCCCTCCACCTATATCAAGAAGGTCATGCCGAATTGGGAGGAGCCGCCGATCCACATGGATCTCGTGGCTTTTGACTCAACGGTGGTTGCGGGCAACAGCCTTCTCATCGACAATGGCTTCCTGATGGCGCTTCGGGATCCTCAGGTGGTCGCCATGGCGAGTCGCTTTGGCGATGCGGTCGACCTTCTGGAAGGCTGGCCTGATTGATGGAAAGAGACGGGAGGCTTGAACAGCGTGAGCCATGGAAAAGACGCCCGCCTGCATCAGCAACTCTACAAGAAAATCCCTCGATTTGAATGTATCGAGGGATGCACCGACTGCTGCGGCCCAGTGCCGTGGAGCGACTACGAGCTGAAACAGGCCCGCCTGTCAGAGCCTCCGCAGGAACGGGCTGACAAGACCTGCGCCTTCGCACAGGGGGGCTGCTCCATTCATCAGGCGCGCCCGCTCATGTGCCGCCTGTTTGGCGCGGTGGAGGATCTGCGCTGCCCGCACGGACGCGGTCCGTTGCAGCTTCTCTCTGTCGAGCGGGGCCATGAACTCGTGCGTCGTTACAAGATAGCCAACGGGTTCGACTAGACCCCGATGGATTGAAGCACCGGTGGCATGAACGGACGATGCGCCGCAGCTTGCTACGCGCAAGTGCGGCGCCCGCTTCTCACATGCGATCAACGGCGGGCATGACAGCGGAGTGGAAGAGGTTCATGGAGGCCATGGACTGTTTGAGCGTCATGTTTCCAAACATCATATAGGCCAGAAGATAATTCGTTCCCAGATATTCGGTCTGGCGTCGGATCTCATCGATGACTGTTTGCGGGCAACCGACGATGAATGTTCCCTCCTTGCGCATGCCCTCGAGGGTGGCGGCGCGGGGAAAGTTCACACGTTCTGCATGTTCCGAGTTTGCATGTTTGGTGCGTAGCCAGTTCAGTTCTTCAAGATGCTTGAGGGCGGCAGGCTCTGCGATGGCGAGGGCCTCTTCATCGGTCTCGGCGACTACGATATGACGCAGCGGCCCAATGGCGACGCCGCCTGAAAATTCTGGCTTGCTCACCTCGGGCCCGCCACGCTTGGCCAGCGCCGCCTTGAAGATGTCAATATTGCCGGTTTCCAGTTTGCCGCGAGTTTCAGCCTCGCGTAGTGCTACTAAGACTTCAGGGGCGTTGATTTCGGCAATGGGGCGAGGGCCAAGGAACGGCGTCGCCAGGCGGAGCATCCACTTGATCTTGGCAATAGTTGCAGGTGCTTTACCCTCTCGTTCCTTCTTTTCGATCAGTTCCGCTGAAATTGCTGCAAAGGTATTGCCCTGCGACAGTCGCGCATTTGCTTTTCGGACCTGTTTTTCTTGGCCAGGGTCTCGGCCCGAAGCCAGAGCTTTCTTGGCGGCCTCCCGCTTTTCCCTTGCGTCCTTCAGACCAATGGCCGGATATTGTCCGAGGCTGAGTTTCTTTTGTTTGGCACCAAATCGATAGGCTAAATTCCACAATTTGGCGCCGGAGGGCCGCACCCAGAGCTGCAAACCTCCCCCATCCGACAACTTAACAGTTTTGCCCGGTGTGCACTTCACTACTCTGATGGCTGTGTCCGTGAGCATTTGTTGGCCTCGGATCTTTTGGATCTCAGGAAGGCCAACATCTAGGCCAACAAGCAGCGCGGCTGTCAACGGACTATACCGGACGTTTTGGGTGCATGTTCAGGAAAGAATGCTCGGTTTTTGGGACTTTCTGGCCTCTATCGGACTTTCCCGGATAAGAAAGTGGTGCCCCTAGCCGGAATCGAACCAGCACTCCTTGCGGAATCCGATTTTGAGTCGGACGCGTCTACCAGTTCCGCCATAGGGGCCACCGGCCAAGGCCGGAGCGAGGTCATGTAAACAACAGCCCGCGCCGCGCGTCAATGGAGGGGCTGCAATTTGGGCTACCCTTGGCAGCGCTCTGCTGCTTGAAGCCTCGTCTTCATCGTGGTAAAGCCCGCTTCGACCATCGAAGTTCGCGCTTCGATCCGCGGAGAGGTGGCAGAGTGGTCGAATGCGTCGCACTCGAAATGCGAAGTACGGGCAACTGTACCGGGGGTTCGAATCCCTCCCTCTCCGCCAGATGTTTCAAATAATCGAATAAAAAAAGATATTTAGAAGATCGGCTTCCAGCGCGGAAAGCGTTCTCCGTCATGTCTTTGAACCATCGCGGGCTTTCGGTGCGAGGCCCATCGACATATCAGCTTGGGCTGCGCCAACACTTGCGCGACCAACGCCTCCACCGGAGCCACATCGCCGTTGGTCGGTCATCCAAGCGGTCTGAGCTTCGCTTTCACCGGGGAAATTGCGAACCCACAAGGAAGATGATGAGAAACGTGAGCACGACAACAGCGACCCGGAAACCCTGAGCCGCGACGACGATATTGTTTTGAAAGGGAGGCTCCCGTCTCAGGCGAACGGGTGGCAAGCCGAGGGATATCATGGCCTGCACCCCGCCCACATCGACCTTTTTCCAGCTTCGCCCATCGTTCTCATGCCTTGCCCCTGGTCGCTATGGCGAGACCTCCGCCAAGAGGGACCCAGCATATTTGATGCCAAGCGCGGTACTGCCTGCGGCATGAACTTGGCGGCAAGAATCAGATGTGCGTCATGGGGTTGGCCTGTCGCCTCTTGGCATTGCGGGGGCTTCACGTCATAGATCATCCACGCCACCCCTGACGAAAGACAGGGAGCATGAGCTTGTCATTGGATGGGCCTGTGGCGGTTTCGTGCAGTCTTGACCCCATGGGGCAGGGCGACGCCATGGGCATGATGGGCAACCAGTGTGAGGAAAAATGTATAGACTCTCGCTGGTCATGATCGTGCGCAACGAAGCACGTTGCATCGAACGCTGTCTGGCCAGCGTCAGATCCCATGTTGATGAAATCATCATCATCGACACCGGCTCAACCGATGACACCGTGGAGATCTGCAAGAAGTTCACCCCTCATGTGAGCCATTACGCCTGGACCGATGATTTTTCTGCGGCGCGCAACTTGTCTCTGGCCCAGTCGAGCGGCGACTGGAACATTGTCATAGACGCGGACGAATGGTTGACCGAAGGCTTTGATTATCTGCGCAACCTGAGGAGTCTCACGCCGGACTTCGTCGCCACCATCCGTCAGGAAAGCACCTTCGGCGAGGAGGCGAAACTCCGGAAGTCCTCCACGAAAATCTCGCGCATTTTGCCAAGGGGCGTCTTCTATGGTGGGCGCATTCATGAGCAGCCCATCCACGCCCTGACGGTCCGGGACTCGCCCATCGTCTTTGCGCACGATGGATATGAGAATGTTAAAAACGCCCTTAAAATGGGGCGTAATGAAGCGCTCTTGCGGATCGAACTCACGCAGCGTCCCGAGGACGCCTATTTGAATTATCAGTTGGGCAAAGACCTTGCGGTGCAAAAACGTTTTCCGGAAGCTGTTGTTTATTTCGAGCGCGCAATCCAACAGTGTCCATTGACCAATGGATGGCGCCATGACCTGGTGATCCGTCTCCTCATCGCTTACAAGGTGGTGAAACGGTTCGATGCGGCGCTCGACCTCATCGCCTCCGAAGAAGATCGTTTTCTGGAGTCGCCGGATTTTTATTTCGTCAGCGGCGATATCTTTCTCGATATGTCCCTGAGCATGCCAGAACATGCGGCGACGCTGATGCCCATGATCGAGAGCAGCTTTCTGACCTGCAGGCGCATCGGAGAGCGGCCAGATCTGCCGGGCGCCGTGCATGGGGCGGGCAGCTTTCTGGCGGCCCATAATCTCTACGCCTTTTATTCGGCCATTGGCGATGCTGACAAGGCGGCGAATTTTCTGCAGTTGTCGGTGTTGGAACAAAGCTGACGCTCTGTTTCGCGGGGCGGGTTGGCTGGGCATGGGCTTACGGCGTGGAAATCGCCCCCATCCCCTCCCGCACAATTGATCCTTACGGCCCCGTGAGCGCCGCCCCGCCCCCTTGCCATCCCCCCCGCCGCCCCGCAAAATGTCCCCACAATCAATCGCAGTGGGGGAACGATGGAGCTGGTGCATCTGGTCATGGCGGAGACGACCTTCTGGACCATCCTTCTGATGATCCATGGGCTCTTCTCCATGGCCCTGATCGGGGCGCTCACCCATCAGGCGGCTTCGGTGCTGCGCGCGCCAAAGGCGCGCGGGGCTGGCCTTGCGGCGCGGTTCAGCGCGGTCAAGGGCGATGTCTACGCCAGCGCGGTGGTCGGGCTCTGGGTGGTGACCTTCATCTTCGGCGCCTGGATCTATGTGAAATACCGCACCTACATCCGCATCCCCATCGAGCAGGAAGAGTTCTGGAAGACCCTGGGCTCCTTCGAATTCAAGGAGCAACTGGCGAGCATCGGCCTTGGGCTCTTGCCGCTCTACTGGCTGGCTTGGCGCAGATCCCATGACAAATCCCTGCAATCCGCTCGCAAATGGCTGACCCTGGTGCTGGCCCTGTTCGGCTGGATCGCCTTTCTGGTGGGTCACGTGGTCAATAATGTCAGGGGGTTCGGGTCATGAGCGCTGAGGTCTCCGCAAAGCCTGACCGCGCCTACGCCTTCGCGATTACCTTCGCGCTGGCGGCGCCGCTGGTCTATGTGATCTGCGAGATGAAGAACTGGCCGGTCTTCACCTATCATCCCGGCACGGGGCGGCTCGATTGGGGCTGGGCGGCGGCGGTCAAGGACGAGGGTCCGGCCATGTATTGGTTCGGCTGGAATCTCAGCATGCTGATCGGCGGCGTGGTGATCGCGGGGCTGGCGACCCTGGCGCCGGGTCTGGCGCGGCGGCTGCCCCTGTCCCTCACATGGCTCTTTCCTCTGGCCTGCATCCCGCTCTATCTTTACGCCCTCAAATTCTACTGGTTGCACTGACCTTCCGGGAGTTCTGTCCATGGCTCACCCCATCCGCTGGATGCTCGCTCTCGCCTTTGGAGCCCTCTCCCTGGGCGCCCTCTCGACCACGGCGCTGGCGGGCGGCGATGATTACGACCCCGCCAATGACAAGGAGCGGGAGGGCCCGGTCTATTTCGGCTTCGTGCGCGACGCCAATGGCGCCGCCGTCTCGGGCGCCACGGTGACGCTGGTCTCCACCAACGGGCAGAAGGCGACGCTCAATTCCAATGCGGTGGGCCTCTATCGCACCCATATCAACGCCGACACCAATCCCAACACGGTCACCGTCAGCTGCGCCAAGGATGGGTTCAAGCAGACGCGGGTGCAGCGGCGCCCCGCCGTGGCGGTGGCGGCCATGGTCGAGACCAATTGCTTCCTGCAACGCTCGTGAGAGCCCTGCTGGCGCTGGCGCTACTGATCGCCGCGCCCGCCTGCGCCGCCGACCGGCTCTATCTCAACGGCTCTTTCATTACGCTGGAGGCGAGCCTGCCCCGCGCCAGCGCCATGCTGGTGCGCGAGGGGCGCATCGCCGCCCTGGGCGATAGCCCGGCCTTGCGCGCGGCGGCGCCTGCGCCGACTGAGGTGATCGACTTGCAGGGCCGCACGGTGATCCCCGGCCTCGTCGACTCCCACATCCACGCCATTCGCGCGGGCCTGTCCTACGCCACCGAGGTCCACTGGACCGGCGCGACAACGATCCCCGAAGCCCTGCAACGCCTGCGCAACGCGGCCGCCAGCTTGCCTCCAGGCGGCTGGCTCATCGTGGCGGGCGGCTGGACGGAGCTGCAATTTGCCGAGCGCCGCCGTCCCACCCAGGAGGAGGTGGAGGCGGCGGCGCCGGAGCATCGGGTCTATATCCAGCACCTCTATAGCGGCGCCCTTCTGTCGAAGAGCGCGGTGGACGCGCTGGGTCTCGCCAACAATGGCGCCCTGCTGGCGCAGTTGAAGACGGAGCGCGCCAGCGGCGAACTCACGGGCTGGTTCAGCGGCGAGACGGAGGCCATCACGGCCCTGTTTGATCTCTTGCCGCGCCCCTCGCTGGCGCAGCAGGTGGAGGGAACCAAGGCCTTCTTCCGCACCCTCAATAGTCTCGGCATGACCGGGGTGATTGATCCCGGCGGCTACAATCTGCCGCTGGAGGCCTATGGCGCCGTGCAACAACTGGCGCGCGACGATCAACTCACCCTGCGCGTCACCTACAGCCTCAGCGCCCTCGCGCCCGGCAGTGAACTCGCCGATTTCGACCGCCTGACGAAAGACCTGCCCATGGGTGCGGGCGAGGGCTTGCTGCGCTTCAACGGCATTGGCGAAAACGTCACCTGGGGCATGTACAACAACGACAAGCCCTCGCCCGACGATCAGGCCGCGTTGGAAATGGTCTTGCGGCTGGCGGCGCAGCGGCGCCTCAGCGTCACCTTCCACTGGATGAATGATCGCTCGGTCGGCAAATTGCTGGAGGTGCTGGAGCGCGTGAACGCGCAAAACCCCATCGCGGAGCTTCGCTGGTCCATCGCCCATCTGCATGACGCGAGTTTGCCGACACTGGAGCGCATGAAGACGCTCGGCGTCGGCTGGCTGTTCCAGAACGCGCTTTATTTCAGGGGCGGCGCCTTTGTGCGCCAGCGTGGCGAAGAGGCGGCGCGGGTATCGCCGCCCATCGTCAGCGCCATCAATATGGGCCTTAAAGTGGCGGCGGGCACGGACGCCCATCGCGTCATGTCCTTCCACCCCTTCGTCGCCTTGCAATGGATGCTCGATGGGAGAAGCGTCGATGGTCAGCGCACCAGAGACGCCAGCGAAATCCCCAGCCGCGAACAGGCGCTCGCGGCCTATACCCTGGGCTCCGCCTGGTTCGCCCATGCGGAGCGCGAGCGCGGCTCATTAATGGTGGGAAAGCGCGCGGATTTTGCGGTGCTGAGCGAAGATTATCTGAGCGTGCCCGTGGAGCGCATCGGCGCTCTGCGCTCCCTGATGACGGTGGTGGACGGGCGGGTGGTTTATGCGGCGGCGCTGTTTGAGGGTTTGGGGGAGTGAGCCTGCGTTAACAAGCTCCGCCTTGCCTTGCGGTCCCGATACATCCTAGGTTCGCGCCGCAAGGCTGCGTCGCCCGAAGGACCTGATCGTGACTGACCCCACTTCCCTCGACAAGCTCAAGATGCGCATTCAGGCCCTGCGCGCCAAGACGCAGGATAATGGCTGCACCGAGGCCGAGGCCCTCATGGCCGCCGCCAAGGTGGCGGAACTGCTGGATCGCCACGACCTCTCCTTGAGCGATGTGGAGCTGCGCGAGACGCCCTGCGAGCCGCGCGTCTATGAGACGCGCCGCAAGAAACGGATCCCGCTCGACTATTGCATCAGCCCCATCGCCAACTTCTGCGATTGCAAGGTCTGGCGCGAGAAGAATGCTGAAGGAGAAACGCGCTATGTCTTCTTCGGCCTGCGCTCGGACACCGAGGTGGCTCATTACATGGCCGATCTCATCGACAACGCCGTGCGCGCGGAACTGGGCCGCTACAAGAACACCTTCGCCTATCAGCGTTTCCGCCATCAGGATCGGCATATGGCCAACGCCTCTTTCACCCTGGGCATGGCGGTGTCCATAGGAACCAAGCTGAACGAGATGAAGGCGCAGCGTGACATCATTAAAAAAGGTGGTGGTCGCGACCTCGTGGTGCTCAAGTCATCGGTCGTCGAAACCGAAATGACCAAGCTGCATCTGAAGTTGCGTCCCGTGCGCCGTCAGGCGCGCATGGTGTCGCCAAAGGCCTATGAGGCTGGCGGGGCGGCGGGCTCATCCCTCGCCATCAACCCCGGCCTGCGCGATGGCCGGGGTGACAGTTAAACGCCGCCGCAAGCCCCTCAGCGGGCGGCGCCATCAGATCACGATGAAGTCTTGAGCCGACAGGGTTCCCGTCAAGCTGGCGAGGGTTGCGAATTGAACGGCGGCAATCCCGCCGCTGCCATCCGCGTCATAAAACAGATCGCCCGTGGACTTGTTGAAGATGATTCGGTCATCCGCCTGGATGGCCGCCGATGTCGTATTGAACGCGCCGGAGGTGATGGCGCCCACGCTTCCAAAGGCGTTGAAGATGGATTGAGCCAGGTAGATCGTATCGTCAACGACTGTGAAACTGTTGATTCGGTCAATGTTTGCAGTGCTCAAGGTGGCGTTGAACACGAAGAAATCCGCCCCAGCGCCCCCATCAAGCGTGTCTTTTCCAAGGCCGCCGCTCAAGGTGTCATTGCCTGCGCCGCCTGCAAGGGAATCCTGCCCTGCGGCGCCATCAAGGAAATTGTTTGCGGTATTGCCGTTGATGACATTGTTCAACGCATTGCCAAAGCCATTGATCGCCGCAGAGCCGGTCAAGGTCAGAGCTTCGACGTTCGCTGTGAGCATATAGCTGATCGAGGCCATGACGCCGTCCGTTCCCGCCCCGACGTCTTCGTAGACATAGTCGCCGACGTTATCCACGGCATAGATGTCATTGCCGAGTCCGCCGATCATCAAATCCGCACCGGCGCCGCCATCGATGACATTATTGCCACTGTTGCCTTTGATCATATTATTGAGCGTGTTGCCTGATCCATTTATGGAGGCTGAACCATAAAGCTCTAACGACTCCACATTGGCGGTGAGGGTGTAGTTGATATAGGAATATACGGCGTCATTTCCAGCGGAGGCGTTCTCTACGATCATGTCCCCAATGGTTTCGACGACATAGGTGTCATTGCCCGCGTCGCCAATCATTGTATCGACGCCCGCGTCGCCATTGATGAAGTTGTTTCCACTGTTGCCGATGATCATGTTGCCAAGCGCGTTGCCTGCGCCATTCAGGTTTGCAACGCCTGTCAGGGTCAGGTTATCCACCCCGGAGCTCAAGATGTAGCTGGCTGACGCGAAGACGCTGTCCTTGCCCTGAGAGTTCAGTTCGACGATGACATCGTTGCTGTTATCGACGTAATAGACATCGTCGCCCATCCCGCCCACCATGGTGTCTGCGCCCACCCCGCCGTTGAGCGTATCGTTGCCCGCATAGGCGTTCAGGGTTTCATTCAGGCTGGCGCCGATCAGCGCATCATTTCCATTCGTGCCATTGATGGTCGTCGGCGCCAGAGTGGCCGTCACAGCAAGGGAATAGGAGCCTGTGCTCGCCAGAGTTCCTTGCGCGCTGATGTAATAGGATCCGCTGGTTCCGGCTATGTAGGAGAGCCGTGCATTGGAGCTGAGCGGATCTTCGCCGGAGGTGATTTGCAGGCCGTTCGCGTCGAGCAGCCGCACGGAGCAGTCCAGGCTCGAAATTCCCGCCGCGTTCATGGAAAAATCATAACGATAGCCGGAGGTGAGCGCGATCCTGAACCAGTCCTGATCGCCCGCAAAATCAATGGTTGAGCTTTGCGGCGTTGTGGTTCCAAGGTTTGCCGCCGTGCTGGCGCCGCCGACAATGTCAACCGGCTGCATGTTTGGCGTCAGAAGATTGCCAATATCCAGACGCCCTCCGGTCAGGGTGACACCGTTCAAGGAGGCTGTCGAATTCGTATTCGCCAGCAGCGCGGTCTTGATGTCCCCCGCAGTCGCATTCGGGTTCGCGGAGGCATAAAGAGCGACAGCGCCAGTGACGAAGGGCGTCGCCATGGATGTGCCGCTCATCGTTCCATAAGCGCCGCCAGGCAAGGTCGAGTAGATCGAGGACCCGGGCGCTGCAAGATCCACTGTCGCCGCGCCATAGTTCGAAAATGAAGAAAGTCCGCCTGCATTGGTCAAGGACGCGACGGAAACGACAGCGTCATATCCCGCGCCGACCGTGGTGGAGAGGTTCGCGGGATAGCTGGCGGCGGTGTCCGTATTGACGGAACTGTTGCCGGCGGCGGCTATGAAAAGAATGTCGGCTTTCGCCGCCTCGGTGACCGCATTGCTCAGGGCTTGCGAATATCCGCCCCCGCCCCACGAGTTGTTGGTGGCGACGAAGTTTTCGCTCGCAGGCGCGAGTTTCGATTCGGCGGTGAAATAATTGATCGCCTGCACCGCGCCAGATACAGATCCCGCCCCGGAAGCCGAGAGGAATTTCATCGCGACAATCTGGACATCCCAGTTGACGCCGACGACGCCCGCGCCATTGCCGCCCATGGCGCCAATGACTCCGGACACATGGGTGCCGTGTCCGTTGTCATCATAGGGATCGTTGTCGTTGTTGATGAAGTCCCAGCCGATCAGATCATCCCGGAGGGCGTCGCCATCCTGATCAATCCCGTCGGCCCAGCGCGCGTCCTTCAGAAGATCGCCTGCGTCGATATACCCGTTCGTGTTGATGTCGGTGACATATGACGCGTTGGCGCTGCTGTTGAGGTCGCGAAACGTGATGACGCCATCAGTATCGGTGTCCGTGAGCCCCAGTTTCAAAGTGGAGGAAATCTCACCCTGGTTCAGCCAGATATTCCGATAGAGGTCGGGATGGGTGTAGTCCACGCCCGTGTCGATTACGCCCACGACTGTGGTCATTTTGCCTGTGAACCCGGCGGCCCAGGCTTCGCCCGCCTGGCCGCCATATTGGTTTACGATGGCCGTCTTGTCGCCATACATGCCCCACAGGCTTCCCTTCACATAGCCGGGGTCATTGCTGACAGCCGCGACGCTGACGTTCACCTGTGTGTCCGTCAAAGCGCCAAACCAGCTCATGTCCGGCAAGTAGGCGGTCATCGGGCTGTCAGGCGCTGTCCATGTGCTGTCGGCTGAAAGGCCTGCATGATCGCCATGGGCGGCGGGTGGGATCGATGCGCCCACGTCGGCGTCCAGGCCCGATGAAAAGAAGACATCCGGCGCCGCTAGGGGCAGCGCATGGCCTGTTTCCACGGCTGGCGCGAGGTTGGTGAGGAGAGCCGGGCCGAACGAAAGGTTCATGCCTGCGCCGACAAAGCCTTGGTCTGCGGCGCTCGCCACGATGTCCGCAATCGAGACCTTCCCATTCAATTCAGCGAAGGCGACGCCAGGCAGTCGTGAGAGGGCTTCGATGGATTGATCGGGCGCCTGGTCAGAGAGCATTTCCACCAGAATGAGAGGCCCGCGCCCTTCGTCCGGATGAGCCGGCGTGATTGATTTGATCGCTTTTGCGCCGATGGCCGCAAGCCCGACTGTCAGCGTTTCCGCGCTCTGGCTCAGGTCAAACTGGACCAGAAACGTGTTTGGTTCCAGATCAAGAACGTTGGGGAGGCCGGTCGTTGAAGGGGACATGGAAGCACTCACTGGCACGCTACTGACGCCATACGAATAGCGCGGTCCCCATGGAAAACCTATCGGGCAAGACTAATCTGGTTAAAAAATCATTAATTAATCCCGATTAAACTTAAAATTATAGAAAATTTATTGTCCTATATTTCTTATATCATTACGTTAGAAACATAATAAGTCATTTTAAACGTTTTATTATCCATGCGAGAGGATCAACATGCTCGGTCAATCATTCGCGCCATCGGTGAAAATGCACTCCGCCCTTGAGGGAGCCTTCAAGGAATGCCGCCGGGCGGTCTGGAGCGTCGTGTTTTTCTCCGGCGCCATGAACGTGCTCATGTTGGTTGGTCCGATCTATATGCTGCAGGTCTATGATCGCGTTCTCACCAGCCGCAGCATTCCAACCCTCGCCGCCTTGTCGGTTTTTCTGATCGGCGCCTATGCCTTTCAGACGGCGTTGGAGGTGATCCGATCGCGGATCATCGTGCGGGCGGCCGCCCTTTTGGATCAACGCCTGGGGGCGAGGGTGCATGCTTCCATGGTTCAGATCGCGACCCTCAGCCGCGATCCCTCGCAAGCCAATCAACCCCTGCGCGATCTTGATCAACTGCGCAGCTTCATGACCAGCAACGGCCCGGCGGCCATCGCCGACTTGCCTTGGGCGCCGGTTTTTCTGGTGGTTTGCTATCTGTTGCATCCGGTGATTGGCGTCACCGCGCTCGTGGGCGCGCTGGCTTTGCTGAGCCTCACCTGCCTGACGGAGGTTGCGAGTCGTCAGCCCATGCGCGATTTCGCCAAACATGCGTCCGAGCGCGGCGCCATCATGGAATCTGACAGGCGCAACAGCGAAAGCCTTCTCGCCATGGGCATGACCGAGGCGCTCGCCGCCCGATTTGTAGCCGTCAATAATCGTTATCTGGCGGCGAGCGGCGGCTCAAGCGATGTGGTGGGTTTTTACGGCTCGATCTCCAAGAGCTCCAGAATGCTCCTGCAATCAGCCATCTTGGGCGTTGGCGCCTATCTCGTCATTTATGGTGAAATAACTGCGGGGGCCATGTCTGCGGCCACGATCCTCGTGGGGCGCGCGCTCGCGCCTATCGATTCGGCGATCGCCAATTGGCGGTCCTTTATTTCGGCGCGTCAAAGCGTGGCCCGTCTTTCGGAATCGCTGGCTCGTCTGGGAGAGCCTCTCGAAGTGACCACTCTCCCCAAGCCAACGCGGAGCCTCACCGTCGAGTCCTTGATCGTTGCGGTTCCCGGCACGCCCACGATTCTGGTGCGCGATGTGCATTTCGCACTCGCCGCAGGCGATGCGCTTGGCGTCATTGGTCCAAGCGGCGCGGGCAAGACCTCATTTGTGCGCGCTCTCGTAGGCATCTGGAAGCCCTTGCGCGGCGCCGTCCGGCTGGATGGGGCTGCGCTGGATCAATGGGATCCCGAAAGTCTTGGTCAACACATCGGCTTTGTGTCGCAACAGGTGGAATTGTTCCATGGCACGGTCGCCCAGAATATCGCGCGCATGAGCGCTTCGCCTGACAGCGCGGCGGTTGTCGAGGCGGCGCGCAATGCGGGCGCCCATGACATGATCCTGCAATTGCCCCAGGGTTATGATACGCAAATCGGTGAAAGCGGAACCAGCCTTTCGGCGGGTCAGCGTCAACGCATCGCGCTGGCGCGGGCCCTGTTTGGCGATCCTTTCCTGCTTGTTCTGG
>CAMDOY010000020.1 GCA_945903655.1 Rhizobium sp. Q54
AAAGCGCTTTAAAACAAGATATAATTGCTATGTTTATGCTGTAATCCGAGCCCTTCGTTCTCAGCCCCTGGGAACGCCAAGCGGTAGCGCAACCGCCTCTAGCAAAAGTGCAAACACAACAAATATGCGCCCAACGTCCTGTCATCGCCTCGCAGGAAACATCAGCATGGCTTTTGCTGGTTCTGGGCTCCTTCTCAGAGAGACGGACGGCGCCAATCTTGCTGAGTCATGGCGTCACATCAGGCGAACAGTCGTCCTACGAAAGCCTCCGCACCCATGAGCAAGACCACGCCGCAGGATGGAAAGTCCCCACCGACCGAGCCCGCGACGCAGCAGACCCGGCTGGACCCTGCGGCGTTCGAGACATTTGCCAAGGCCACCCGCAAGGCCGTGGCCGAGGGTCTCGCCCGTCGCGCCCTGATGTCGCAAGCGCCGCCATCCATGGCCCGGCATTGAGGCACACGCGCATTGGGAACTATGGTCACGATTGGATTTGATGGAACAAGCAAATGCTCGACAAGGCTGTGAAACTGGCCGCTATCCTGGCGCTGCTCATGGCGGGCGCGGGCGTGGCGCACTATTACTTCGTTTATCTCCCAGCGGTTCAGGAGAAACAGAGAGCCGTTGCGGCTGTTGAACAGCGCAAACGGGACATGGAAATTTCGCAAGTCAAAAGTAAATTCAACATTTGCACCATAACGGCCAAGAATGATTACAACGGCAATTGGGATGACTATTGCGAGTCAAGAAAACTCAAGAAGGACTGCCCTCTGCCGCAGCAGGTTCTCGACCAGTTCTCGAGGATAAGGGAGAACGCACTCAGGCACTGCGAAGTTGAGGCGAAGGTGAACCTCGATTAACCGCATTGTGGAGCGCTTCAGGGCTGACGACAGGGATCAGGACATCCTGTGCGCCAGCCCGCCATCAGCAAATCACGAAGTCCTCAGCGCCTCCATCAGGGGCGCGCATAAGGCGCGATCATCTGGCTGATCTCCTCGTTTGTGAGCGCTTTTTGCAGGAATTTCCCCTCGATTGCGTCGGCCATGATCAGATCGACGCCACGCACCTTGTCCACACTCAGGATCTGACGGTTCCAGAATTCATCCCGCAACTTTTTTGCAAGCGCCAGATCGACCTTCAGGAGTTCCGCATAAATGGCGACAGCTTTGTCGTCATTGCTGAAGACCCAATCCACCGTTTCCATATAGGCTTTCATGAAGCGTTGGCCAAATTCCAACGACTGCGAATTGTGCATGGCGATGATGCGGATGGACTGATTGCGGATATGTTCAAAATCATTGTCGCGGAAGAGGATCCTGATCTCGCCTGAAGCCAGCGCATCCTGCTTGAATTCCGGATAGGCGAAGCCGACATCGACCTGTCCCGTCATTACCTGCGTGAAGGTTCCCGGCGTATTGCCCGTCGCCACCAAGGTGGCGTCAACGCCGCTACGACGCACCAGTTGCGCAACGGCATAGGTGCCCGATCCCGCCGTCGAATAGGCGAGTTTGCGCCCGGCGATGTCCTTGATGGTCTTGATCGGCGAATTCGTGGGCACATACCAATAATTCGGAGAACCGACGGCGCTCGCGCCAATGAGCTTGATCGGGGCGCCCTTCGCAAAGGCGCCAAAAGCGCCTGTCGAGCCAATGGAGACGCCAATCGGCGCGCTGTTGGAAAGCAGCGCCTGCAACGTTTCACCGCCGCCAGCGGTGTAAAAGACGCTTGGTTTAATGCCATGCCTTTCAAAGACGCCGCCGCGCGCCCCGATCTCCACGATGAAAGCCTCGAGATTGCCGCCGGAGCCGACTGCGACTTTAATTTCATCGGCGGCGACGGCCACATTCAGCCCTAGGGCGAGACCAAGGAACCCTGCGGTTAAGCGTTTCAGCATGACGTCTTTCTCCCTGTTTTTATAAATCGTTGACATCGATCTCACACCATAACGGCTCTTTCAGAGCGCCTGGCGGCGCAGGATGATAAGCCCTCGCCGCGTCACCAGAGGCAGCCTGCCTTGACAGCGCAGGCCCCGCACTTATACGCTCATATCAGCATAAAATAACGGGTGGAAACGCGATGAGTGGAAATATCTGGAGAACGCTCGTCCTGTCGTCGTTCCTGTGTGCATCCCTGGTGAGCGCCAAGCCAGCGCAGGCGCAGACCTATCCTGACAAGCCCGTGAAAATCGTTGTCGGCTTCTCCGCCGGAAGCGGGCCGGACGTGATCGCGCGTTCCATCGGCGCGCAACTGACAAATGATCTCAAGCAATCCTTCTACATTGAAAACAAGGTGGGCGCCAATGGCGCCATAGCCATCAAATCCGTCATCACCTCTGATCCCGATGGCTATTCCATCCTCTATTCCAGTTCGTCCATCGCCTCTGTGCCCCATGTCTACAAGAGCCTTGGACATGACATTCTGAAAGAGTTTGCACCGGTGGCGACATCGGGCATTCTCGATGGCTATTTCATGTTGGTGAACCCGAAGCTCCCGGTCACCAACGTGGCGGAATTCATCGCCTACGCCAAGAAGAACCGGGTGGTCTATGGATCGCCGGGCGTGGGAAATGTGCTGCACCTCGCCGCAGAAATGTTCAACCTGCGGGCGGGCGTCGAGATGGAGCATCTGCCTTTCCGCGGCGCATCGGAGGTGGCGGCGGCCCTCATGGCCGAGACCATACAGGTCATGTTCGTCACGCCGCCATCGGTCATTTCTCTGGTGGAGTCGGGCGATCTTCGCGCCATCGGCTTCACCGGTTCCAAGCGCTTTCCCGCGACGCCCAATGTCCCATTGGTCAGCGAGACCGTGCCGACCTTTCCGGTGACGGGTTCATGGGGCATGTTCTATGTGCCTGCGAAAACGCCCACCGCAGTGGTGGACAAGCTGAATGGCGCCATCCGCGCTGCGATGCTCAGCGCCCAGGTTCAGAACGTCGTTGTGAAATCCGGCTATATCCCTGACGAACGGTCGGCGGCGCAGACTGCGGCCTTCTTCAAGGCCGAGGTCGATGCGGCTGGCATTGCGGTGCAAGCCGCTAAAATTCTGCCCAACTGAAGCCAACACGCCCCAAGCGGGCGCATTCAACCCATCAGGTGCAAGACCATGAGCCTTACCGTAAGACGCGTCATCACCGGCCATGACGATCAGGGACGCGCAATCGTGCTGACCGATGAAATATCGCAAAATGTCATCAACAATCGCCCGGGCGCCTTCAGTTCGGTAATCTGGTCCACGGATCAGTTACCCGTCAACAATGATGGCGACGAAGATCCCACCACGACCCGCATCGGCACGACCGTAAAAAATGGCACCGTATTTCGCGTGGTGCGTTATGAGCCGGGCGTCACGCCCCGACGCCACCGCACGGACTCCGTGGATTATGCTGTGGTGATCTCCGGCGAGATCGACATGGAGATGGATGACGGCGTCGTCGTCAACCTGAAGCAGGGCGACGTTCTGGTGCAGCGCGGCACTGTGCATAATTGGGTCAACAAGACAAACGAGGTCTGCATCATCGCCTTCACGCTGGTGAGCGCGGATCCGGTCAAGATCAATGGCGTTGAACTGCCACCGCACGGCTGAACGGGGCTTTGCGCACAAGGGGGAGCAAGCAGGATGGCTGAGGCGAATGTTCGGGGCGTCACGATCAACTATGAAGTCATTGGCGCGCAGGGCCCGTGGATTGCGCTGACCCCCGGCAGTCGCCGCAGCTATGCGGAGTTGCTGCCCATCGCCAACCAGCTCGCGCAAGGGGGCTTTCGCATTCTCCTGCACGACCGGCGAAATTGCGGCGCCTCGGATGTCGCCTTCGACGCATCGGCGTCGGAATATGAAATCTGGGCTGACGATCTCTACGAACTGAGCCAACAGCTCGGCGCCCTGCCCTTGTATGTCGGCGGCTCATCGGCGGGCGCGCGTCTGGCCATGCTCTTCGCCTTGCGCCATCCGGGCGCGCTGTGCGGCCTGTTGTTGTGGCGCGTGACCGGCGGCCAGCACGCCGCCCAATCTCTGGCGGAGACTTATTACGGCGCTTTCGTGAAAGCGGCCCGCAAGGGCGGCATGGCGGCGGTCGCCGCCACCGAGCATTTCAGCGAGTGCATTAAGGCCCGCCCCGCCAATGATGCGAAAATCCGCGCAATGAATGTCGATACGTTCGTGCATGTGATGGAGGTCTGGCAGGATCATTTCATCCGAGCGGCGAATATGCCTATGATCGGCGCGACGGAAGAGCAGTTGCGCGCCATGACGGCGCCTGTCTGCGTCATCGCTGGCAATGACGTGATCCACATGCCCGCGACCGCGCGCAAACTTGCTTCTCTTGTGCCGGGCTGCGAGCTGCATGAAGACGTTGTGTCAAAGCGTGGCGACAACGCCTTGCTGGAGGAATGGGACCGGAACGAATGGAAGGCTGCGGAGCCGCGCATGCTGAAAATTTTCAGGGACTTCATCGCGCGGCGCAACTGATGCGCGTTCGGTGGCAAGTTCAGCGCTTTGCGCCGGGATTCAAAATGCCCGCTGGCCCGAAGGCCGACGGGAAGCGTTCCTTTTCAAGGCATGGTCAGGGGAAGAGCGGTCCCTGATTTCATTGGAATAACTGGTGCTGCGAGAGAGGATTGAACTCTCGACCTCTCCATTACCAATGGAGTGCTCTACCACTGAGCTACCGCAGCATGGCCAGACCGGCGCTAGCGCTCGGGCGACGCCGGGCTTGTGCCATAGGCTCTGGCGTGTGGCAAGCCATGATGGGTGGAAAAGGCGGTTTCGCGGTTTGCGGGGTGGGATCTCTGGCGCAGTGGGTGGTCCCTGGCGGCGCCTCCATTGCCATGGCCTCGCTGGAAAGCGCTTTCCCGCCCGGGCGATCTCCCCTATCCAGAAGCCCGAAGCCTCCAGGGCCCGCCGGTGACCCCATGAACGACAATAACCCACACACCAATGCCCCCCAGGACGAGGCCAGGCGCCAAGAAGCCCCGTCCCCCGCCAAACTCGCCCCCGCTGGGGCGCGCAAGTCCGATCCGCGCGCGGCGGAGCGCCTGGCGGCGGCGCTTCGGGAGAATCTGCGGCGCCGCAAGCAGCAGGCCAAGGCGCGACGTTCCGACGCGGCTCCCGCCGAGGGGCAAGGGCAGGACTGAGCCAACGCCCCTCCGCCGGTCGGGCCACAGGCTCCCTCAAAAGGCCAATTCCCCACGTTTGCGCCTTGTTTCAGCCGCGCGGCGCGGCTTATAGCTGCTTACGCGCCTGATTCGTCAGTTTGACCGCGCAGGCGCGCCGGTAAAGACCAGCGAGGACGAATGGATCGGATCAGGATCGTCGGCGGACACCCCTTGAATGGCGTGATCCCGATTTCGGGCGCCAAGAACGCGGCCCTGCCTCTCATGATCGCGTCGCTGCTCACCGACGCCACCCTCACCCTCGACAATGTGCCGCGCCTGGCCGATGGCGCGCAGCTCCTGCGCATTCTGGGCAACCAGGGCGTGGATTACCGCATCGACGGCAAGCGCCCGGGCGATCACCCCACCGCAGGCCAGACGGTTCATCTGGACGCTCGGCGCATCGTGGACACCACCGCCCCCTACGAGCTGGTCTCGCGCATGCGGGCGAGCTTCTGGGTCATCGCGCCCATTCTGGCGCGCATGGGCGAGGCCAAGGTCTCCCTGCCCGGCGGCTGCGCCATCGGCACCCGGCCCGTCGATCTGCTCATCATGGCGCTGGAGCGGCTGGGGGCGGAGATCGAGATCGAGGCCGGCTACGTCATCGCCCGCGCGCCCAAGGGGCTGCGGGGGGGCGAGATCGATTTTCCCAAGGTGACCGTGGGCGGCACCCACACGGCCCTCATGGCGGCCTCGCTGGCCCATGGGCACACGCTCATCAAGAACGCGGCGCGCGAGCCCGAGGTGGTGGATCTCGCGGACTGCCTCATCAAGATGGGCGCGAAGATCAAGGGCGCCGGGACAGCGGAGATCGAGGTCGAGGGCGTCTCGCGCCTTGGCGGCGCCCGCCACACGGTCCTGCCCGACCGCATCGAGACTGGGACGTACGCCATGTGCGTGGCCATGACCGGGGGCGATGTGCTGCTGGAAGGCGCGCGGCCCGAACTGCTGCAATCGGCGCTGGATATTCTGGCGCAGACGGGCGCCACCATCACCAGCTCCAGCGAGGGTATCCGCGTCCGGCGCAACGGCGGCGGCATCACGCCTGTGGACGCCACCACCGAGCCCTTCCCGGGCTTCCCCACGGATCTGCAGGCCCAGTTCATGGCGCTGATGACCCGGGCGGGGGGCGAATCGCGCATTCGCGAGACCATTTTCGAGAACCGCTTCATGCATGTGCAGGAGCTGGCCCGCTTTGGCGCCCGCATCCGCCTCGACAATGACGTGGCCATCGTCACGGGCGTCAACACGCTCAAGGGCGCCCCGGTCATGGCGACGGACCTGCGCGCCTCCGCCTGCCTCGTCATCGCCGCCCTGGCGGCGGAGGGGGAGACCATGGTGAACCGGGTCTATCACCTGGACCGGGGCTTCGAGCATCTCGAGCAGAAGCTGGCGGGCTGCGGCGCCATCGTAGAGCGCATCGCCAGCGGGGGGTGAAGCCCCACGCCAGGTCGCCTTTAACCGTTTCGTTCACCCTTCCGTGCGATTCGAATCGCCCTAGGCGGCTCCGCTTGCTAAAGAGAGCCCGCTCATTCGAGGGGATTACCCGTGACCAGCAGGACGGATCAGGCGGCTCAGGCGGATATGACGGCGCGGCAGGGGCGGATTATCGCCCATCTGACGCAGGCCGGTCATGTGCGCGCCGAACCGGCGATTCTCCAGCCCGCCGATGTGTTTCTGGATCTGGCGGGCGAGGACATCCGCGCCCGCATCTTCCTCACCACGGGCGCCGAGGGTGAGGAATTGTGCCTGCGGCCGGAATATACGATCCCCGTCTGCCGGGCCTATCTGGCCTCCCCTGCGGCGGGCGCCGTCGCCTCCTTCTCCTATCTCGGCCCCGTCTTCCGCCAAAGCGCTGGCGGGCCGAACGAATTCCTGCAGGCGGGCATCGAGAGCCTGGGCCGCGCCGACAAGGAGGCCGCCGACGCGGAAATCCTGACCCTCTCACTCGAATCCGCCTATGGCGCGGACTCCGGGCCCCTCACGGTGCGGCTGGGCGACGCGGGCCTCTTCACGGCCCTGCTGGGCGCGCTGGATCTGCCCGCCGCCTGGGTGCGCCGCATCAAGCGCGGCCATATGCGCGGCGAGAGCCTTGGCGCCATGCTGACGACGACCGCCAATGGCACCAGCGCCGATCATTCCGGCGTGCTGGCGGCCCTCGAGGGCGTGGACAAGAAGGGTGCCCGCGCGCTGGTGGAGGATCTCCTGTCCATCGCTGGCATCTCCTCGGTGGGTGGGCGCAGCGCGGGCGAGATCGCCGACCGCTTCCTCGAACAGGCCGCGATGAAATCGAGCCACGGCGTCAGCGCGGAAAAGCGCGCGGTGCTGGAGCGTTTCCTCGCCGTGGGTGGCGATCCCGACAAGGCCTCCGTCGCCCTGCGCGCCCTGGCGCGGGACGCCAAGCTTGATCTGACCGCCGCGCTCGACGCTTTCGATGCGCGCCTGGGCTTCATCGCCGCGCGCGGTCTGGATCTCTCGACGCTGGTCTTTTCGGCGAATTTCGGGCGCAATCTCGATTACTACACAGGCTTCGTCTTCGAGGCCCATCGGCCCGATGGCGAGGCGGGGCGTCCCGTCATCGGCGGCGGTCGTTACGACGGCTTGTTGCGCCGCCTCGGCGCGTCTCAAGACATCCCCGCCGTGGGCGCCGCCATCTGGTGCGATCGGCTCTTTGCTGGCGGAGAGAAGGCGTGAGCAACGACACCCAGACCCTCGTTCTCGCCGTCCCCTCCAAGGGGCGGTTGCAGGAGAACGCCAACAACTTCTTCAAGCGCGCGGGCCTCACGGTCGTGCAGGGACGCGGCGTGCGCGACTATCGCGGCGCGCTGGCGGAACTGCCGGGCGTCGAGGTGGCCTTCCTCTCGGCCTCCGAGATCGTGCAGCAGCTGGCCTCCGGCGCCGCCCATATGGGCGTCACGGGCGAGGACCTCGTGCGCGAGCAGCTCGCCGACCCCGCCGCCAAGATCGAAATCCTGACGCCCCTGGGCTTCGGCCACGCCAATGTCATCGTCGCCGTGCCTGAGGCCTGGATCGACGTGCGCACCATGGCCGATCTTGAGGACGTCGCCGCCGCCTTCCATGCGCGGCGCGGAACCCGCATGCGGGTCGCGACCAAATATGTGAACCTGACCCGCGCCTTCTTCGCGCAGAACGGGGTCACCGATTACCGCATCGTGGAATCCCTCGGCGCCACCGAGGGCGCCCCTGCGGCGGGACAAGCCGAGCTGATCGTGGATATCACCACGACAGGCGCCACACTGCAGGCCAATGCGCTGAAGGTGCTGGAGGATGGCGTGATGCTGCGCTCTGAGGCCAATCTGGTGGCTTCAGTCTGCGCCCAGTGGAGCCCCGCCGCCCGCACGGTGGCGCGCACCATCCTGTCGCGCATTTCGGCTGAAGAAGACGCCCGCACCTCCCGCGAGGTGCGCGCCTTCGTGCCCAAGCCGCAGGAACTCGCCACGGAGGCGCAAACCCGCTTCGGCGCCCGCGCCCTCTTCGGCTTCGCCAAGGATGGCCCGCTGCGGCTGATCTGCCCGGCCAAGCAAGTGGCCGGTCTGTCGGAATGGCTGGTGGAGAGCGGCGCCGACCATGTGAGCGTGACCGCGCTGGACTATCTCTTCAGCGCCCACAATGCGCTTTATGAGAGGCTGGCGGCGCGGATCGGGTGATTGACGGATCGCCCGCGCGGTCCCAGATTTCACCCATGTTCATGCGCGCAATCTTTCTCTGCGGCTTCGGCCTGCTGGCCGTTACGGCGCAGGCGCAGACCCAGACGCCGCGCGCCTTTCCCAGCCATGTCGAGTGGCGGCTTGTCTCCATCAATGCGGCGCCTGCGCGCAGCCAGGATCCCGCGAGCCTGCGGATCGAGGCGGAGGGCGGGCGCGCCTTCGGCTCCACCGGCTGCAACCGCTGGATGGCGAACGCCACAGGAATGGATGAGCGCCTGCGCTTCACCCCTCTGGCCGTCACCCGCCGCTATTGCGCGGGCGCCGGGGGCGAGATCGAGCGGCAGTTTCTGGGGGTGCTGAACGCCGCCCCCCTCTGGCGCCTGCAACGCGGCGCCCTCGTGCTCACCAGCGGCAAGACGCGCCTGCGCTTCAAGCGGGCAGGCTGAGGCTCACTCCGCCGCCGCCGTCTTCGCCTGGTCCACCGGCGTATAGGCGCCGTCCGCGTTCTTCTCCATCACCACGCGGCGCTTGTGGAAGGCGGCGAGCGTCGAGCGGTGGCCGATGGAGACCACCGTCGTTCCCGGCAGATGGTCCGCCAGCAGGCGATAGAGCGCCGCCTCGGTGGGCTCATCAAGGGCGGAGGTGGCCTCATCCAGAAAGAGCCAGTCGGGCCGGGCCAGCAGGGCGCGCGCCACCGCGAGCCGCTGCTGTTCGCCGCCGGACAGGCGCTGGCTCCAGTTATCCTCTTCATCGAGCCGCTCGATGAAGGGGCCCATCAGCGCATTCTCCAGCGCCTTGCGCAGGGCCGCGTCATCGAAATGGGCGGCGTCCTGCGGATAGGTCACTGCGTTGCGCAGGGTTCCGATGGGGATATAGGGCTTTTGCGGCAGCAGCATCACGCTGGCGCCTGCGGGCACGCTGATGGCGCCCTTGCCGAAGGGCCAGACGCCCGACACCGCGCGGAACAGCGTCGACTTGCCCGAACCCGAATGGCCCGACAGCAGAACCGCCTCGCCGGGAGTGAAGGTAACCTGCGCCTTGGTGACGATGACGCGCCCATCGGGCAGGGCGAGATCGAGCCCCGCGATGCCGATCTCGCCAGCGCTGGCGGGGAGAGCCACGATTTGTGTGGCGCGCTCCATCTCATGGGCCTGATCGATGGCTGCGTCGAAGCTCGACAGACGATCCAGCACGGCTTTGAAATCGGCCAGCGAGGTATAGTAGGTGACGAAGAAAGTAAGCGCGCCTTCCACCCGGTTGAAGGCGCCCGCCGTCTGCGACATCACGCCCAGCTGGATCTTGCCTGCGAAATAAAACGGCGCAGCCACGATATAGGGAATGAAGGGGCTGATCTGCCCATAGGTTGACGTGAAGGCCATCAGGCGTTTGCGCCGATCCACGATCTGCAGATAATTGTCGAAGATGCGCCCGAAGCGCCCCATGGCGAGCCGCCGCTCCGCCGCCTCGCCTTTCAGCAAGGCGATCTGCTCGGAATATTCGCGCAGGCGCGCCAGCGAAAAGCGGAAATCGGCTTCGTTGCGCTGACGATCAAAATAGAGCCCCACCAGCGAACGTCCGATGAGATGGGTGATGAGCGTGCCGATGATCGAATAGATCAGCGCCACCCAGAAGAGGAAGCCGGGAACCGCGATGTCCGTGCCCGGAATGGTGAAATCCGCCGACAGGGTCCACAGGATCACCGCGAAGGAGACCAGCGAGGAAAGGGTCGAGATCAGCAGGATCGAATAGGAGTAGATGCCATAGCCCACCTGCCCGCCATCAATGAAGCGGTTCACGTCTTCGGCGATGCGCTGGTCGGGGTTGTCGGCGTTGAGGCCCTTGAGGCCCATGCGGTAATGGGTGGAGCCATTGAGCCAGCGGCCCACATAATGTTCCGTCAGCCAACGCCGCCAGCGGATCATCAGAATGGACTGCGCGATGAATTCGATGATGGCGCTGACGATGTAGATCGCCACCCAGAACAGGAAGACCGTGTAGAGCAGGGTCCAGAAGGTCGCCTGATCCTTGTTCTGGATGGCGTTGAACCAGTCACGGTTGAAGAAGGACAGACGCACATTGATGGCGACCTGGGCCTGGTTCACCACCACCAGAAAGACCACCGACGCAATGGCGAGGCGGCTCTCGCGCACCTGAAAAGACGCGAAGGGCCAGATGCGCGCCTGCGTCATGGTCTCGCTCTCGAAATAGCGATCCGCGATGGCGGTGATGCTGCGCACGACCTTCAGGTGCGACACGGCCCAGACGAGGATGCCGAACATGGCCACCGTCAGCGCCACACTATCGGGCAGCTTGTAGGCCTTCAGCGACTCCGGCCACAGGCCCACCACCGACAGCAGGAAGAGCCCGCCGAAGACCACCACTTCACTGGCGAAGATCACGATGAAGATTTTCAGGAAGGTGGAGATGCGCGCCGACTTGAACGTGGCCCCCGCACAAAGCAGCCCACCAACGCATAGCAGGAGGGCGGAAACATTCGCCGTGGACCACCAGACCCCGAAGGAGATCACCGAGAGGGCCGCGACGGCCAGACTGAGGAGCGTCATGTCGAATCCTGAAAAGGGCGAGGCCTGAGTGACAAGATAGCACAGGCGCGCGTTCCGACCATTCAAATCGGGTCGATTTGAGGCGGACGATCCCCGGAACCGCAGGGGATCATTGCCCGCACCCGACGTCACCCTAAATCCGGAGGGTGTGGACTTCCCCACACGGTCCCGCTAAAGCCGGTGCTTCCCCATGTTGCGTTTCCTGACAGGGCTGTTGCAGCAAATGCCGGAAAATCCCGTGGACCACCTGAGGCTTCTGGCGCAGGACGAAGAGGACCTCGCCGTCTTCTCCGCCCATATGCAGGATGCGCTTGTGCGCGTCGCCGACATGACCTTCCTGCCCAAAACCAATGTCTTCGCCCTCGTGGGCTCGCGCTTTGACTGGGTGGCGGCGTCGCAGGGGCGGCTTGAGCGCAGCCAGGTGGGCCTGCATTTCGACCGGGTGCTGAAGGCCAGCCGCAAGGGCCTCGAAACAGCCAAGCCCGAGGACGTGCTGAACCTCCTGAGCATGACCTTCACCGCCACCGACGCCCCCGCTGGCGTGGTCGATCTCGTCTTTTCGGGTGGCGCCGCCGTGCGGCTTGAGGTGGAATGTCTCGAAGGGCAGTTGCGCGATCTGGGTCCAAGGTGGCAAACCACTCGCCAGCCCGGCCACGCTGGCGACAGCGAGCCCCAGAACACCTGACCCCTCCCGGAGCAAACCCGATGCCTTCGCGGCTCGACATGCGGCGCGACACCTTCGCCGCCGACTTTACCGCCCTCCTCGCCACCAAGCGCGAGGTATCGCAGGATGTGGACGCGGCCGCCGCCGCCATCATCGCCGATGTGATCGCGCGCGGCGATGCGGCGCTGGCGGACTATTCCGCCCGTTTCGACAAGGTGGACCTCGCGGCCTCCGGCCTGCGCATCAGCGCCGCCGAGATCGCCGCAGCCCGGGCCGCCTGCGATCCCGCAGCGCTGGCCGCGCTGGCTGTCGCCCATGAGCGGATCACCACCTTCCACGAACGCCAGAAGCCCTCGGACCTCAGCTTCACCGATGCGCTGGGCGTGGAGCTTGGTTGGCGCTGGAGCGCCATCGAAGCGGTGGGCCTCTATGTGCCCGGCGGCACGGCGAGCTATCCCTCCTCCGTGCTGATGAACGCCATCCCCGCCAAGGTGGCGGGCGTACCGCGTATCGTCATGGTCGTCCCGACCCCCAATGGGGAGGTGAACCCGCTGGTGCTGGCAGCCGCCGAGCTGGCGGGCGTCGATGAAATCTACCGGGTGGGCGGGGCGCAGGCCGTGGCCGCGCTGGCCTATGGCACGCAGACCATCGCCCCCGTGGCGAAGATCGTCGGCCCCGGCAACGCCTATGTGGCCGCCGCCAAGCGCCGGGTCTTCGGAACCGTGGGCATCGACATGATCGCCGGCCCCTCCGAAGTGCTGGTGCTGGCGGATGGAAGCGCCAATCCCGACTGGATCGCCATGGACCTGATGGCCCAGGCCGAGCACGATACCGCCGCCCAGTCGATCCTCATCACCGATGACGCCAGCCTGGCCGATGCGGTCGTCGCCGCCGTGGAGGGCGCCCTGACCACCCTGCCCCGCCGCGCCATCGCGGAAGCCAGCTGGCGCGATTTTGGCGCGATCATTCTGGTGGAGAGCCTCGAAAAGGCCCTGCCGCTGGTCGACCGCCTCGCGCCCGAACATCTTGAGATCATGGCCGAAAATGCGGACGCCCTGTCGGCCGGCATCCGCAACGCCGGCGCCATTTTCCTCGGCGGCCACACGCCCGAGGCCATCGGCGATTATGTCGGCGGCTCCAATCATGTGCTGCCCACCGCCCGCTCGGCGCGGTTTTCCTCGGGGCTCGGCGTGCTCGATTTCATGAAGCGTACCTCGATCCTCAAGTGCAGCCCGCAGAGCCTGCGGGCGCTCGGCCCCTCCGCCATCGCGCTTGGCGAATCCGAGGGCTTGCATGCGCACGCGCGTTCGGTTGCAATACGCCTCAACCTTGGTTGAGACGCCATGCCCCAGAAGGACGCCCAGAGGATCGACAGGCTGGTCTCCGTCACCCTTGACGAGACTTCCATCGGCCGTGGGAATCCTGATCAGGAGCATGAGCGTCAGATCGCCATCTGGGACCTCGTGGAGGAGAACAGCTTCTCCATCGAGGGCTACGCGGGCGGGCCTTATTCGCTGGTGCTCGCCCTGCAGGAAAAGAAGCTGCTCTTCGATGTGCGCGACCCCGAGGGATCGCCCATCGTTTCGCACTTCCTGTCGCTGACGCCCTTCCGCAGCATCCTGCGCGATTATTTCATGGTCTGCGAAAGCTATTACGCCGCCATCCGCACCGCGCCCCCCTCCCAGATCGAGGCCATCGACATGGGGCGGCGGGGCCTGCACAACGATGGCGCGCAGCTGCTGGCGGAACGGCTGCAGGGCAAGATCATCTGCGATTTCGATACGGCGCGACGCATCTTCACGCTTGTGACAGCCCTGCACTGGAAAGGCTGATGAGCGAGGCCCCGCCGGGATCGCAAAGCGGAGCCGCGCGCCCAAGGCCGCAATCCGTGCTCTTCGCCTGCACCTTCAACGCCATACGCTCCCCCATGGCGGAGGCGCTGGCCCGCCACTTTTTCGGCCGCCAGATCTATTTCGCCTCGGCGGGGGTGCGCAGCGGCGAGCTGGATGGCTTCGCCGTGGCCTCCATGGAGGAGCTGGGCATCGACATCGCCAAACATAAGCCCCACACTTTCGAGGATCTGGAGGACGCCAGCTTTGACCTGATCGTGACCCTCTCCCCCGAGGCCCACCACAAGGCCCTGGAATTCACCCGGACGCTGGCCGTGGACGTGGTCTACTGGCCGACGCTGGACCCCACCGCCGTGCAGGGCTCCCGCGAGACCGTGCTGGGCGCCTATCGGGGGATGCGCGAGGGGTTGCAGAAGCGGATACTTGAGATGTTTGAGTGGCGGCCCATGGGGGGGCTGTAGGGAATCAGAGCGCCAACCGCTCCGGAAACGCCGCCGCCAGCGCCTCCGCCGTGGCCGCCACCACACCCCGCTCCGTAATCAACCCACTCACCAACCGCGCGGGCGTCACGTCGAACCCATAATTCAGCGCGGCGGTCCCCTCCGGCGAAATCCGCACGCTCTCCATCGCGCCTGCATCCGTCCGGCCCGCCATATGCGTCACCTCGCGGGCGCTGCGGGTTTCGATGGGGATTTCGCGGCCGCTTTGCATGGTGAAATCGATGGAGGGCGAGGGCGCCGCCACGTAGAAGGGCACGCCATTGTCATGGGCCGCCAGCGCCTTCAGGTAGGTGCCGATCTTGTTGCAGACGTCGCCGCAGGCGGTGGTGCGGTCGGTGCCGACGATGATCAGATCGACCTGCCCCAGCTGCATCAGATGGCCCGCGCTATTGTCCACGATCAGCGTATGGGGCACGCCATGTTCGTTCATTTCCCAGGCGGTGAGGGAGGCGCCCTGATTGCGCGGGCGGGTTTCGCTGACCCAGACATGTAGAGCAATCCCCTCCTCGTGCGCCTTGTAGATGGGGGCTGTGGCCGTGCCCCAGTCCACGGTCGCCAGCCAGCCCGCGTTGCAATGGGTCATGATGTTGAGGGTCTGCCCGGGCTTTGTCGCCGCGATGGCGCGGATCAGTTCGAGCCCGTGGTCGCCAATGGCGGCGTTGATGGCCACATCCTCATCCGCAAGGGCGGCGGCGGCGGCATAGGCGGCGGGGGCGCGCTCGATGGGGATGAGGGGCGAGAGCAGGCGGTGCATCTCCTCCACAGCCCAGGCCAGGTTCACCGCCGTGGGCCGCGCGGCGACGAGCCGCTCGCAGGCCTCGTGCAGGGCTGCGTCCGAATCATCAGCCTGCATGGCGAGAGCCACCCCATAGGCGGCGGCCGCGCCGATCAGCGGCGCCCCGCGCACCCACATGTCCGCGATGGCGGTCACGGCGTCGTCAAGGCTCGTCAGGCGGCGGGTTTCGAAGCTGTGTGGCAGCGCCGTCTGGTCGATAATGACCACCCCCAGCCCGTCCTCGTCCAGCCAAAGGCTGCGATAATCCTGACCCCGCACACGCATGATCGATCCTCCATCCCGTTCCATTCTACCAGAAGCGCCAGAGCCCTGTCCCGGTTCGAACCCCCTCAAGCGATTGACACCCGCCCGCCGATGACTAGGCTGCGGCGTCCTTTGCCGGGTCTGCCCGGCGCAACGAGCCAGCAGGTCCCCATGTCGAAACTGATTTTCCCCGCTTCTCCGGCGCCCACCCTCGCCATCGCAGGCAGCGATGACCGAATCCCCGTCCAGCGCGTCTTCTGCGTAGGCCGCAATTATGAAGAGCATGCGAAGGAAATGGGCCAGCAGGTCGAGCGCGACGAGCCCTTCTACTTCACCAAGTCGCCTGAATCCGTCGTTCCCGATGGCTCGACCATTCCCTACGCCACCGTCACCACCAACTATCACTACGAGTTCGAGCTGGCCGTGGTGATCGGCTCCCCCGCCTTCCGGGTGTCCAAGGAAGAAGCCCTCTCCAAGGTCTTCGGCTACGCCTGCTCCCTCGACATGACCCGCCGCGACCTGCAGTTGCTGAAGCGCGCCAAGCAGCTGCCGTGGGATATCGGCAAGGACATCGAGTTCAGCGCCCCCATCGGCGTGGTCGTGCCCGCCGCCCAGTTCGGCGAGCCCAAGGCCCAGCGCATCGAGATGCGCCAGAACGGCGTGACCAAGCAGGATTCCACCCTCGGCCACCTCATCTGGTCCGTGCCCGAGATCATCTCACACCTGTCGACGCTCTATCACCTGCGTCCGGGCGATGTGATCCTCACCGGTACCCCCGCTGGCGTCGGCCCCTGCCTGCCCGGCGATGTGCTGGAAGGCACCATCGAAGGCGCCGGCAGCCTGAAGGTGACCATCGGACCCTCGATCTGATCGCAGCGCATATGCTTTCAACGGCGGGGCTGGTCCCCGCCGTTTTCTGTTGCACCGCTCGATTGACAAAGGCGGGGCGGCTTCGCATCCTCCGCTCAATATGGAGGAACGAAAATGCCCGCCCTGAAAGTCAATGGCCGCACCCATGAGGTGAAGGCCGCAGAAGATGCGCCCCTGCTCTATGTGCTGCGCAACGACCTCGCGCTGAATAGCCCGAAATTCGGCTGCGGCCTCGCCCAATGCGGCGCCTGCATCGTACTGATCGATGGCCAGCCCGTGCGCTCCTGCGTGACCTCGGCCAGCGCAGTCGCGGGACAGGAGATCACCACGCTGGAAGGCCTCTCCACCAACGGCAAGCCGAGCAAATTGCAGCAGGCCTTCATCGACGAACAGGCCATGCAATGCGGCTATTGCGTCAGCGGGATCATCATGCGCGCGCAGGCCCTGCTCGACCAGAACCCCAAGCCCACGGAGCGCGAAGTGCGTCTGGCGCTGGATGGGAACCTCTGCCGCTGCGGCGCGCAGAACCGCATGGTGCGCGCCGTGCTTCGCGCCGCGCAGGAGGGCTGAGCCATGAACATCCAGACAACCCGTCGCTCCCTTCTGGCTGGCTCCGGCGCTCTGGCGCTGGGCTTTTCCCTCACCGGCGATCTGCTGGCCCAGCAGCCCGCAGCCCCCGCCCTGCCGGGGGACCTCAAACAATACCCCAAGGTCTCCTCCTGGCTGCGCATCGAGGCCAATGGCCGCGTGCGCCTGCTGGTCGGCAAGGTGGAGCTGGGACAAGGCATCCTGACCGCGCTGGCGCAGCTCTGCGCGGAGGAACTGGAGATTGATCTGTCCCGCCTCGACATCACCTCGGGCGACACCCAACTGGTGCCCAACGAAGGCGTCACCGCAGGCTCCTTCTCCATGCCCAATTGCGGCAGCGCCGTGCGTCAGGTCTCCGCCGAAGCGCGGCAGATTCTTGTGTCCCTCGCCGCCGCCAAGCTGAATGCGGACGCGGCCAAGCTCACCGTGAGCGATGGAACCGTGAAGGCGCCCGATGGGAAAAGCGTTACCTACTGGAACCTGGTCGCAGGCCGCGAGCTTGAGGTTGAGGCCACCGGCAAGGCGCCCCTGCGCCCGCGCGAGACGCGCCGCTATGCGGGCAAGCATGTGCCGCGCATCGATATTCCCGCCAAGGTCATGGGCGACCTGATCTTCGTGCAGGACGAGCGTCCGCAAGGCATGCTGCATGGGCGCGTGCTGCGTCCCCCGGCCTATGGCGCAAAGCTGGTGAAATTCGAGCCCGCCGAGGTCGAGAAAATGCCCGGCGTCGTAAAAGTGGTTCGCAACGGTGATTTCGTCGGCGTGATCGCGGAGCGCGAGGAGCAGGCCCTCAACGCCCATGCGCGGCTGCAAGCCATCGCCCAATGGGATCTGCCCAAGACCAGCGAGACCCAGGACACGGTCCACGCCTGGATGCTCACCCAGCCCGAGAAGCTGATCGTCATCAAGGACCAGGCCAACAAGGCCGTTCCCGCCGACGCGCAGACCGTGGAGGCCGCCTACAAGCGCCCCTATCACATGCACGCCTCCATTGGCCCCTCGGCGGCCATCGGCCTGCTGGACGCGCAGGGCGTCACCCATGTGGACACCCACAGCCAGTCCGTCTTCGAGACCGGTGAGGCCATCGCGGAAATGCTGGGCGTCGATAAGGCCAAGGTCCATTGCCGCCATGTGCAGGGCTCGGGCTGCTATGGCCACAATGGCGCGGACGACGCCGCCGCCGACGCGGCCCTGCTGGCCCAGGCCGTGCCGGGCAAGCCCGTGCGCATCCAGTGGTCGCGCAACGACGAGCACAAATGGGAGCCCTATGGCGCGGCCATGTTGGTGAAGACCAAGGCGCGGGTGGACGCCAAGGGCGACATTCTCGACTGGACGCTCGACCTCTGGTCCACCTCCCACGGCACCAGGCCGAGCGGCAAGGCGGGGAACCTTCTGCCTGCGCGCATGCTGGAGAAGCCCTTCGCCCTGCCGACCCCGGTGAACGGCGGACCGCCCAACTATGCGGCGGACCGCAACGCCATCGCGATCTATGAATTCCCCGGGCATACGGTCAACACCCACTTCCTGACCAATTTCGCCGCCCGCGCCTCCTCCACGCGCGGTCTGGGCGCCTATGCCAATGTCTTCTCCATCGAGAGCTTCATGGACGAGCTGGCCCATCGCGCCAAGGCGGACCCGGTCGAGTACCGCATGCGCTATCTGAAGGACGAGCGCGCCCGCGCCGTGCTGCAGAAGACCGCCGAGATGCTGAACTGGGCCAAGCCCGAGAAGGCGGCGGGACGCGGACGGGGCATCGCCTTCGCCCGCTACAAGGGCCTCGCCACCTATTGCGCCGTCGCCATGGAGGTGGAGGTCGACCGCCGCTCCGGCGTGGTGCGCGTGCTGCGCGTGGTCAGCGCCAATGACGCGGGCGAGGTCGTGGCGCCCGATGGGGTGAAGAACCAGATCGAGGGCGGCGTGGTGCAGTCCCTCTCCTGGACCCTGAAGGAAGCCGTGCGCTTTGACGCGACGGGGGTGAAGACCGCCGATTGGGTCTCCTATCCCATCCTCACCTTCAGCGAGGTTCCCCCGATTGCGGTGGAGCTGATCGACCGGCCCGGCGCGCCCTTCCTTGGGGCGGGCGAGGCCTCGCAGGGCCCCACTGGCGCAGCGCTGGCCAACGCGATCTTCGATGCGGTGGGCGTGCGCCTGCGCGACATCCCCTTCACCCCGGCGCGCCTCAAGGCCGCCATGGGGTGAGGGACGGCAGTCGGCAGTCGGCAGTCGGCAGTCGGCAGTCGGCAGTCGGCAGTCGGCAGTCGGCAGTCGGCAGTAAGGGTTTTTGAATCAGATACTTGCTGTCAAGACTAATCTTCCCGAACATCAAACCTTTCCGACTGCCGACCGCCTAATGCCTCAAAACACCTAAAGCCCGATAGCGTTGGAAAATCTGGAGCGGAAACCGGGAAATCAAGCCGGATATTCAGCTTGGAAGGCTGCTCGATTCTGCAATGAAATCAAAGGCGGTTCATAGTTTTTGGCGCGGGAAACACCCCGTAAACACGGGGCGAGTGTGAAACGGTTAGCAAGAGAAATTAGAATATTGACAGGCTCAGAAGCTTTGTTATTTTCAACTTAAGCTCGGCAATTTTTTATCGTTCGCAGAGGGGGCCTCCACCATGCAGAGCGCATCATTCACCATCGCCTTTACCCTTGCAGCAGCCCCGGCCTTCGCAGCGTCTTGCACAGAGCCGCCTTTTTCTGATCCGAAAAGTGTCATGAGCGCAATGATCCAATGTTTCCCTGCCCCGGCGAAGCCGATGGTAGAAACTTTCACAAGCCCGAAAGCGATGAGGTATTTATTGGAGGACTTAATATGAAACGGATCATTGCAATAACACTTACCGCAATCGCTCTTACGTCGCCCGCGCAGGCACAATACAAATCAGAACCTGAAAGTGTAGCTTATGCGCAAAGCTGTATTCATGTCCTCGCGAGAAGAATTGGAAGTTATGATTTGGATGGCTATTGCTTGGGGCTGATATTGACTATTAGTCACTACGAAAACGTATTGAAGGGGTCTTGCTACGGAAAAAATGAAAATTCTTTGAAAATGTGGGAAACAATATTTTTTCAAGCAATCGCAGACAGCAAAGAAACGGACAATATGATTATTGCGCTTATTAACGCGTCTCGGAAACTTTATCCATGCTCTGGCAAATAAAAAGGATTTAATATGAATAATTTAATTGCATCAGCACTTGTCGTTGCGGCTTTTGTATCACCGGCACAAGCCCAAATAAAATTAGATGCAGAAGGTTTAGCCAGGCAGCAAAAAGCCTGTATTTCAATTGCATTAAAAGAAGGCGCTGGTCGTGTCCCCTTACGTGGTGTAGCAGGACGGGAGCCAGTCGCCTGCGAAGCGCGCTCCCATAGCGCCTTAGCGAGCGGGCAGCTGGCGGTGGTCATCGACGGTTCGCTCGGTCAAGCTGGGTTGTGAACACAAACACAACCAAGGAACCTCCGATGACCGACCCCATGATGAACCTGCGCGCCCTCGTCGAAAAGGCCCCCGACGCGGATATTTTGCGCGACATGATTG
>CAMDOY010000021.1 GCA_945903655.1 Rhizobium sp. Q54
TCCCCTCCCCCTTGTGGGGAGGGGTACGGGGTGGGGGTCGCGACACTTCGGGAGGTTCGCGCTCGAAGAAACACGCCAGCCAGAGGTTCCGCCCCATGCCCATGACCTTCGCCCCGCGCGGCGCCAAACACGAGCTTGAAGAAGGCGCGGGCTTTGCGCCGAAGTTTGATGCGGATGGGCTCATCGTCTGCATCACCACGGAGGCGGTGAGCGGCGACATTCTCATGGTCGCTTACATGAATCGCGAGAGCCTCTCGCTTACCATCGAAACCGGCGTCGCCCATTACTGGTCGCGCTCGCGCCAGGCCCTCTGGCGCAAGGGCGACACCTCCGGCCAGACGCAAACCGTGGTCGAGATGCGCACCGATTGCGATCAGGACGCGATCATGCTCAAGGTCGCTGCGGGGGGCGACGGCAAGGCCTGCCATACGGGCCGCCGCTCGTGCTTTTATCGGCGCGTGGAAAGCGAAGGCGGGCTGCATCTCGTCACCGACGAGGGCTGAGGCGCCTCACGCCGCCGCGATGTAATCGCAGAGGGCGCGATGCTCGGTCTCGATCTCCGCAATGCGGTGCTTCACCACATCGCCGATCGAGATCAGCCCGGCCAGCCGTTCTTCCTCCACCACGGGCACATGGCGAAAGCGGCTGTGGGTCATCCGCTCCATGATGTCATGGATGCAAGCGCTGCTGGTGGTGGTGAAGACCTCGCGCGTCATATGGCGCGACACCGAGTCAATCAGCGCCGCTGCCCCGCCCTGCGCCAAAGCACGGACGATGTCGCGTTCGGACACAATGCCCAGAACGGCTCCGTCCGCGCCTGTCACGACAACGGCGCCAATGCTCTTCACGGCGAGCAGTTGCGCAGTTTCCTGCAGGGTGCGGTGCGGCTGGGTGGTGAAGACATCGCGGCCCTTGACCGCGAGTATGTGCGCAACAGTCATGAGGATCTCCCTGATCTCCGCATCGTCTCGTCACAACAGGGAGGATAGGCTCATGCGGGTCGAAAGCAAGCGCTATGAATGGGCTTGCCGCGCGGGATCAAAGAGCCAGAATAGCAGGAGACCCGCCACAAAACCACCGGCATGGGCCTCCCAGGCGACAGGGCCTTGCGAGAATCCCAGAGTTTGCGACATGGCGCCGAAAACAAAGTTCACCACGAACCAGAACAGCAGAAAGGTCAGGGCGCGCGAATCCGAGAAGACGCTGCGCAGGGTGAGGGCGGGTTGGCGATAGGCCTCATCGCCCGGCGCCGCCCAATCCCCGCCCAGCGGCCCATGGGGCTGGAACACGAAGCGCAGGCAGGCGCCCGTGAGGCCCGAGACGGCTGCCGAGGCGCCGATCACCGGCATGCAATCATAGCGGTGCAGCGCATAATGGACCGCAGCGCCCGCCACCGTGGTCACCAGACAAAAGGCGATGAAGCGAAAGGTGTCGAAGCGGCGGGCCAGCGGCGCGCCGAAAGCGGCGAGCCAGAGCAGGTTCATGCCCAGATGGGTCCAGTCCGCATGCAAAAAGGCATAGGTGATCAGCGGCCACCATTGCGGCTCGCCATCGCCCAGAAAGAACAGGGCGGCGCTGGTCCGGGGCAGGCTCCCCAGCGCCTCGGCGAGGCCATCGGGATCAAGGCCGAGGGTGAAGCGGCAGGGCACGAAGGCGAAGGTGACGAGCGCCCAGGCGTCCGCCTCGTCGGTCAGGACATACTCGCGCAGGCCATGGATCGCCCCCAGCAGGGCGAAGGCCGCCAGCACCACGCCGGGCACATTGAAAATCGGCTGACGGTCCAAGCAATACCTCTATTCGCACATGATGCGCGCCATGGTCAGTCGATGCGCTGGAGCCCCTTGGCGAAGCGCTTCCAGTTGCGCACATAGCCATCGGTGGATTTGCTGAGCCTTGCTATGCCAGCCTCGTCCAGCGGGCGCACCACCTTGGCCGGGCTGCCGACGATCAGCGAGCCATCGGGAAATTCCTTGCCCTCGGTGACCAGCGCATTGGCGCCCACGAGGCAATTCTTGCCGATGCGGGCGTTGTTGAGGATCGTGGCGCCCATGCCGATGAGCGTGCCCGCGCCGATGGTGCAGCCATGCAGCATGGCCCGATGGCCGATGGTGCATCCCTCGCCGATGGTGAGGGGAGAGCCCATGTCCGTATGCATCACCGTGCCCTCCTGCACATTGGTGCGGGCGCCGATGGTGATCCATTCATTGTCGCCGCGCAGCACGCAGCCGAACCACACGCCCACATCCTCGCCCAACTTCACGCGGCCAATCACATGGGCGTCAGGCGCGATCCAGTAGAGGCCTTCTGCGGGCAGATCGGGCTTTTCGCCATCGAGCATGTAAATGGGCATGGGGGTCGGGCTCCTGCGGATGGGCCTTTATGCCATGATCGCAGGTGGGGGGAAAGCTTGCGTCAAGCGCGGGGTTGAGGGGCCTGGTGGCGCCATCCCCGAACCGGTGCTGGATCAAAAAAGATACTTGACCGCCAGCGCATATGATCTGAGCTCGGACGACGCCTTGTAGGAGGCGACGTTGTCCTTGGACGTCAAAGCCGAACGCCATCCATTGGTGAAAGAGGGTGCGATGTAGAAATTATCCGCAGCCTTGTAAATGACGTCAAAGCCAAAAGAATTTATATAATATGATTTGGACATGCCGACGCTGTTGATGTTCTTGAATTCTGCATTCATTTCAAATGTGAAGAATGAATTGAAATCATATTGCCCTCCAAATCTGACACCTTGGGCATTCGCGTAATTCGCATCCATGGCGTAATCAAGCGCTGCTCTGGCATGGAGCCTCGAAACGTCGTTCAATTTATAACCAAACGTCATGTAAGGTGAAATATATCCACTTGAATTGCCGCTTGTATTGGGTGATGCGCTCACAGAAAGCTTGAGCGAAAAGGGATTTTTCTTATCATTGATAAGGCCGTAGGATATATTGAACGCAGGATTTCCCCAGCCTTCCAATGTATGAGCTGTGGCGGAAGGTCCGTTGAAAATTGCTCTTTTAGTTGTGTAATCTGAAAAATAGATCCCGCTCACAGCTATATCGACGTTTTCAAAAACCCCGCGCCTGATGGTGACTGCTTCTGAGGTGTATTTTTTATCAAATCTGCCTGGGTTATTGTTATATGAAAATCTCGACTGCTCCGAGAATTTTTGAATTGACGCAAACACATATGAGTTGCCGACAGCAAGAATGTCCGACGGAAAATTGCCGTTTCGATCATCCGCGTAGGAGTGTGCAGGAGCTGCGATCATTGCCGACAAAGCAATTATTCTTGAAGAAGCCCTCATCACCGCCGACCCCAACGCATTGCAATGATCAAGGCGTAGCAGTTGGTCAGCTTAAAAGTCAAGATCATGTTAACATCTGGCGCGCCTGACGCCAACACGACTTGTTTCGGGATCCTGCCCTCTATCCACTGAAGGCGGGAGAGAGCAACAATCCCGGGGCCCCCTCAGAAATCCTCAAGGTCGAAATCGAGGATGGCGATCTGCAGGGTGTAGGTCTTGCCCTTGGGGTCGTCCGCCGAAATGATGCCGAGGAAATCCTCGCCATTGTTCAGCTCGACGGAATCGTTCTTCTTCATGCGCGAGGCGATGGTGAGCTTGTCGGTCTCGAAGAGGCGGCGCAGATATTCCTGCAGCACTTCGCGGCCCACGGGCAGCTTCATCTCCAGGGAGAAGGAGCGGTCGCCGTCCTCGTCGTCCACGAGGATCTTCGCGATCTGGCGCTCGCCAAAGGTCACGACGGCGGCCTCGATATCCTTGGGGTCGAGGCTGACGCGGATGCCCTCGTTGTCGAAGGCGTGACGCACGAAGGCCTGAAGTTTGCGAAGTTCGGTCTTGTCCATAATGGTCCCGGTGGCCTCATGCGATTGGTTCGTTGGAGTGCCAGAAAAGCGCTCAGGCCGCAAGGCGGGGGGCAATCACCCCTCCAGCTTCTCCGCCAATATCTGATCCATGCTGCGCGCAGGCTCGGCGCAGCCCGAGTCTCCCACCACCCGCGCGGGCACGCCCGCCACGGTCTTGTTGTGGGGCACGGGGCTCAGCACCACGGAGCCCGCCGCGATTCGCGCGCAATAGCCCACCTCGATATTGCCGATGACCTTGGCGCCCGCGCCGATCAGCACCCCGCGCCGGATCTTGGGGTGGCGGTCGCCGCGTTCATTGCCGGTGCCGCCCAGGGTCACCCCATGGAGGATCGACACGTCGTCCTCGATGACGCAGGTCTGGCCCACCACCAAGCCCGTCGCATGGTCGAGGAACACGCCCTTGCCGATGCGCGCAGCCGGGTTGATGTCGGTCTGGAAGACTTCCGACGCCCGGCTTTGCAGCCACAGGGCGAAATCGCGCCGTCCCGCCTTCCACAGGGCATGGGCGAGGCGGTGGCATTGCAGGGCGTGGAAGCCCTTGAAATACAAAAGGGGCTCGATGAGCCGCAGGCAGGCGGGATCGCGGTCGGCCACCGCGATGATGTCCGCGCGGAAGGCCTCGCCAATGGAGGGATCGCGCGAGATGATCTCCAGATAGGTCTGGCGGATCAGGTCCCCGGCCACATCCTGATGGTCCAAGCGCGCGGCGACCCGGTGCACGATGGCGCTTTCCAGCGAGTCGTGGTTGAGAACCGAGGCGATGAAGAAGCCCGCCAGCTCCGGCTCGGTGCGCACCGTCTCCTCCGCCTCAAGGCGGATGCGTGAGAAAATGGGATCGACCTTGCCGAGGCCAACCACCCGCGCGGAATGTCCCTGCGCCATAAGCTTAACTCCTGAACATCAGCGACTATAGCACGACTGCTGGCGCGCCAGAAGTCAGGGGCGGACCGCCAGAAACTCCAGCACACCCTGCTTGTAGATCTTGTCGCCCACCGCAAGATTGTGATCGCGCCCGGGAATGTCGAGGGCCGCCCCCTTGGGCAGCATGGCCGCGAGCTTGTGGGGGTCGCCCGCCACCGCATCCTTGTCGCCCACGGCCACCAGGGCGGGGGTGAGGATCGCGCCCAGCTCCGCCGCGCCCAGGGTCTGGCGCGAGCCGCGGATACAGGCGGCGAGCGCCCGCAGATCGCTCTTGGTCTGCTCGGCGAAGGCGCGGAACATGCGTTGCATGGGGTCGGTGAGGCTCTCCAGCGCAGGCGCGTCCATGGCGTCGGCGATGCCCATGGGCAGGCCCACGCCCGCCACCAGATGATGGCCAAGGCCGCCCAGAATCATGGAGCGCACCCGATCGGGATGGGCCAGCGTGAGAAAGGCCGTGATGCGCGCGCCCATGGAATAGCCCATCACGTCAGCCCATGCGATTCCCAGATGATCGAGCAGCGCGCAGGAGTCCTGCGCCATAATCGGGGTGGCGTAATCTTCTGGTCTGTAGAGCTTTTCGCTCTGCCCGTGGCCGCGATTGTCGAGTGCGATGACGCGGCGGCCCGCGTGGGTGAGGGTCTTCACCCAGAGGGTGTTCACCCAGTTCACCGCATGGGTCGAGGCGAAGCCGTGGATGAGCAGGATCGGCTCATGCAGGTCCGGCCCCGTGGGGGGGAGGTCGATATAGGCGATCCGCGCCCCCGGTCCGTCGAAAAACTGCATGATGGTCCGCCACGTCCAAAATTCGCCGCACCTTACCCATGAGATGGGCTGGATCAAACCGGCAATCTTCACCGCGTTCATCCAATTTCAGGCATTTGCTGGCAACCTGAGCGCATCAGCGTGGTTCCATGCCAGGCGACCGGAGCAGCACATGCCCTTCCATCTCAGACCCCTCGCCTTCGCCCTCTGCCTTCTCGCTGGCCCCGCGCTCGCCGCGCCCACCTGCCAGACCGGAAATTTCGACAGCTGGCTGGAGGGTGTGCGGCAGGAGGCCGCCGCCAAGGGGATCTCGAAAGCCGCCATCGCCGCTGGCCTCGAAGGCGTCACCTTCGATCAGGGCGTCCTCAACCGGGATCGGGGGCAGAAGGTTTTCCGCCAGACCTTTGAGGAATTCTCCGCCCGCATGGTCGACCCGCGCCTCAAGCGGGCCGCCGCCATGATGCGCAAGCACGCCGCCCTCTTCCAGCGCATCGAGGCCCAATATGGCGTACCCCCGGAGATTCTGGTGGCGATCTGGGGGCTGGAGACGGACTTCGGCTCCTACAACGGCTCCTTCCCCACCCTGCGGGCGCTGGCGACCCTGGCCTATGACTGCCGCCGCTCCGAGATGTTCCGCACGGAGCTGATCGACGCGCTCCGGATCGTGGATCGCGGCGACATGCAGCCCGCCGCCATGAAGGGCGCCTGGGCGGGCGAGATCGGCCAGACCCAGTTCATGGCCTCGTCCTATCTGAAGTTCGCTGTGGACTATGATGGCGATGGGCGCCGCGATCTCGTCGCCAGCGTGCCCGACGTGCTCGCTTCCACCGCCAATTATCTCAAGGGCTATGGCTGGAAGCGCGGCCAGGGCTGGGAGCCGGATGAGCCCAACTTTCCGGTCATCAAGGAGTGGAACAAGGCCAATGTCTATTCTAGAACCATTGCTCATTTCGCGACGCGGCTGGCGGAGGGCAGGGGTTTGCATTAACCCGGCTCAGGTCGTGGCGCGGAGCCGCTGGCTGGTCTGAGAGGAACGCATGTCGAAGGATCTTCCCATCTATGTCGTGGGCGCGGGGCTTGGCGGCGTGGCGGCGGCGCTTGGCCTCGCCCGCAAGGGCTGGAACGTGCGCATCATCGAGGCGACCCCGGAATTGGGCGTCATCGGCTATGGCATCCAGCTCGGGCCCAATGTCTTCCCCATGTTCCGGGCCCTAGGCGTTGATGAAGCCGTGCGCCAACACGCCCATTTCCCACCCGCCGTTCTGATGCTGGACGCGCTGAGCGCGAAAGAAGTGGTCCGCGTGCCCGCTGGCGAGAGCTTCCGCGCCCGCTTCAAAGATCCCTATGTGGCGATCCACCGGGTTGACCTGCACGGGGTGCTGCTGGACGCCGCCCGCGCCATGCCCAATGTCGAGATCCTGCCCTCCACCGAATTCGCCTCCTACGAGAACCTCGCGGACCGCGCGCTGATCAGGACCACCGATGGCCGCCAGTTCGAGGCCGCCGCCGTCATCGCCTCCGATGGTCTGGGTTCGGCGGTGCGTCGCCAGATGATCGGCGAGGAGACGCCGCGCCCCATCGGCTATGTGGCTCATCGCACCCTCGTGCCCATGGAGCAGGTGTCGAAGGAGGTTGGCCGCGACGAGGTGATCCTGTGGGGCGGGCCGGGCTTCCACATCGTGCAATATCCCCTGCGCAACCGCAGCCTCTTCAACATCGTGGCGGTGTTTCAGACGGAAAATATCTATGAGCGCGCCGACGAGGAGACCTATCGCCGCGTGCTGATGGAGACCTACGCCTCCGCCCATCCGCTCATGCACGACATGCTCGCCATGATGGACCTGAAGCGCCGCTGGGTGATCGCCGACCGCGACCCCATTCGCGGCTGGAGCGATGGCCGCGTGGCGCTGCTGGGCGACGCCGCCCATCCCACCCTGCAATCCTTCGCCCAGGGCGCCTGCATGGCGATCGAGGATGCAGTGGTGCTGGCCGAATGCATCGACATGACCCAGGGCGATTTCGCCCGCGCCTTCAAGACCTACGAGCGCGCCCGCAGCCTGCGCACCGCCCGCATCATCCTGGAGAGCCGGAGCCTGTGGGAATTCTACCACCTGCGCGGCATCGCCGCCGAGGTCCGCAACGAGGCCTGCGCCGACCGCACGGAAGACGACGTGTTCCGCTGCCTCGCCTGGATCTATGACGGGATCAGGATGCCGGAGGTGGCGGGGTAGGGGGCGGCGGCGCTCAAGCGCACATCCAAGGATGCGCCTCCCCCGTCAGCCCTGCGCTGTCGCCACATGCAAGGTCACGCCCGCCTGTTTTTGCAGATAGCTGATCACGCCGAACAGGTTGCGCGCCTGGGGATTGCCGCGTGGGCCGAACATGCGGATGAGGCTCTTGGCGGGCGTCGCCGTGGCCTCGGCCAGTTTCTCGAAGCCGACCGTCGCCTTGATATAGTCGCGCAGGATCGACTTGCCCGCGTCCACGTCCCCGGCAAGCATGGTGTCGACGCCCTCGCGCAGCAGCGCCGCTGCGAAATCAGGATCGCGCGCCACCCGGCTTTGCACCAGATCTCTGAAGCTCTTCGTCACCGCCATCATGCGCCTCCGTTCGTTATGGTTTCGACCGCCGCGCCTTGTAGTCGCTCCACAATTCCTTCGCCGTCTCGATGTCCCGTTGCTGACGCTTCTTCGTCCCGCCGGTCAGCAGAATGACCAGAACGTCCCCGTCCCGCCCGAAATAGACCCGGTATCCCGGCCCCCAATCAATCCGGTATTCAAGAACACCCTCGCCCACGTCTTTGACGTTGGAAAGATTGCCTGCTCGACACGCGCGAGGGCGACCGTGACCTTCGCAGCCGCTACTGCGTCAAGATCGCAGAACCAATCCTCAAAGGGGCAGTCGCCTTCGCCGCCAAGGAAGTAGCGCAGTTCGAACATGATGCAAGGTAACACAAGGGTTACTACTCTTCAATGCCGCCGACTGCCCCTCAGGGCAGCAGCACAACCGGCCCCGCATGTTGCGCGGCCTCCGCGTCCCGGTGCGCCGTGATGGCGTCCTGCAGGGCGTAGGTGCGGGTTGCGGCGGTCTTCAGAACGCCCGAGCCCACCAGCTCGAACAGCTCCACACAGAGCGTCTTGAAGCGGGCGGGATCGCCCAGAAAATGGCTCACGCCCGGCCGCCACAGGGAGAGCGTACCCTTGAGCGACAAAAGCATGATGTCCACGGGGGGCACATGGCCGGAGGCGTTGCCATAGTTGACCAGAGTGCCGAAGGGGGCGGTGCAATCCATGGAGGGAACCAGCGTGTCCTTGCCCACGCCATCGAGCACGGCGCGCACGCCCTCGGGGATGATCGCCTTCACCGCCTGCACGAAGTCGGTTTCGCGATAGAGAATCGCGTGGTCGAGCCCATGATCGCGGGCGATCTGCGCCTTGGCCTCATTGCCCACGGTGCCGATGACGCTGGCGCCATAATGCTTGCACCATTGCGTGAGCAAGAGGCCCACGCCCGAGGCCGCCGCATGGATCAGCACCGTGTCCCCCGCCGCAGGACGATAGATGCGGTTGATGATATTGGAGGCCGTGAGGCCCTTCAGCATCACCGAGGCCGCCTGCAGGTCCGACACATTGTCGGGCAGCTTCACCAGTCGCTGCGCGGGCACATTGCGCTGCTGGGCATAGGCGCCCGTCTTGGCGAAGAAATTCGAGCCCACGCCCACATAGCCGACGCGCTCGCCCACCTGCACATCGCTGACGCCCTCGCCGACGCTCTCCACCACGCCAGCGGCCTCATTGCCCAGAATGATGGGCATGGGCAGCGGGTCCTTCTGATAGAAGCCGCCGCGGCGCACATTGATGTCCGAGAAATTCAGCGCGATGGCCGTATGGCGCACCCGCGCCTCGCCGGGGCCGGGGGACGCCAGCTCGATATCTTCCCAGGACATGACGTCCGGTCCGCCGTGGGAATGAATGCGGACGCCTTTTACAGTGGTCACGATTGTCTCCTATTCCGGCCGCAGATTGGCGCGTTTGACGATGGCGCTCCAGCGCTCGCTCTCGCGGGCGATATGCGCGGCGGACTCCTGCACGTTAAGGCCCCAGGGCACGACGCCGATCTTGTTGAGCCGCGCCTGCACATCCTCCGCCATGATGATCTCGCGCATGGCGGCTGCCAGTTTCTCGCGAATGTCCAGCGGCGTGCCCGGCGGCGCGGTGAAGGTGGTGAAGGTGTCGGAGAGAAGATCGGGCAGGCCCACGGAGGCGATGGTCGGCAGGTCCGGCATGGCGGCTGGCGCTTCCTTCGTCAGGGTCGCGAGCATGCGCAGCAAGCCGCCTTGCGCCAGCGGCAGGGCGGTGCCGATGTCCGCAAAGATGAAATCCACATGGCCCGCCGCCACATCATTGAGCGCAGGCGCCGCGCCGCCGAAGGGCACATGGGCGAGCTTGGACTGGATCATCTCTTCAAACAGGGCGCCGGTCAGGTGGCCCGTGGTGCCATTGCCTTGCGAGGCGTAGGAGAGCTTGCCCGGATTGGCCTTGGCGTAGGCGATGAATTCCTGCGCGGTCTTGAAGGGTGACTTGCCGCCGACCACCAGCACGTTGGGAATGTAGGAGGTGATGGCCACAGGCTCGATCTTTTTGGGATCAAAGCGCAATTCCTTGAACAGCACGGCGTTGACGACCAGCGGCGCAGGGGGCGAGACCAGCAGGGTGTAGCCATCGGGCGGGGCGCGATAGACCTGCTCGGTCGCCAGATTGTTGCCCGCGCCCGGGCGGTTTTCGACAATGACGTTCTGGCCCCATTTGGCCTGCAACCGCTCGGCCACGATGCGGGCGATGAGGTCATTGCCCCCGCCCGCCGCCGCCGAACATATGATTCTGATGGGCGCCTTGGGATAGTCGGCGGCTGTTTGCGCGAAGGCGGGGGCGCTGGCGCTGGCGGCGAGGCCTGCGAGCACGGTGCGTCGCGACAGGCGGGGAGCTTGCGACATAGAGCGTTCTCTCCAGAAAATTTTGCTGGCGGGAACCTACAGGCTCACGCTCCCGGCGCAAGGGGGCGGCTGAGAAATGATGGTTCAGAATTCCCGGCGCAGGCCCAGCATGGCCTTGTTTCGCCGGGCGTTGACGAAGAGATTGTTGCCCTCTCCCGCCTCGCCCACCCACACGCCCGCCCCCGGTCGGTGATGAATGGTGGGCGAGCCCGCAATGGGCAGGCTGAGGGGCTTGCCCCGGGGATCCGAGGGCGTCACCCGTCGCGGAGTCGCCACCAGCGGCGCCACATAGTCGCCTGCCTGGATCTCATCCTCAAGGCGGCAGACTTCGCAGGGCTCCTGCGCTAGGGCTGGAGTCGCGAAAAGCAGGAGAAGGAAAAAAGCGCGGCGCATGTGGCAGAGGTGACGCTACACTGGGGCGGAATTGGGGCGATGACCTCAAGGCCGAACAACCCGCCGCCGGTGACAAGCGCAGCCAGCGGCGCTAATCTATGCACCAACCGCCGGGCGTCCGGCACGGCTATCGCCACAACGGAGGAACCCATGATTCAGGCGCAGCGACTTGGGCACGCGACCATCGAGACCCAGGACTTCCAGAAGAGTCTGGACTATTTCGTCGATCTCAACGGCTTCGTGGTCGTCTCGCAGGAGAAGGGGCGCGCCTGGCTCGCCTCCAAGATCGGCCAGCTCAACATCGTGCTGGTGGCCTCAGACCGGTCCGATTGCACCCATATCTCCTTCGAAGTGGCGCCCAACAGCGATTTTTCGGAGATGCAGAAGACCCTCTCCGCCGAGGGCATCGCCAGCGAGATCCGCAGCGATCCCTTCCCCGGCACGCCCAAGTGCCTCGTCTTCACCGACCCCAAGGGCACGGTGATCGAGCTCTTCTCCAGCTGGTCCTATATTTCGCCCAACCAGAATGTGGCGGGCATCGGGCCGTTGAAGGTGGGCCATATCGCCTTCTTCACGCCGGATGTGCAGGGCCTCTGCGATTTCTACCAGCGGGTGCTGGGCTTCCGCGTGTCCGACTGGCTAGGCGATTTCTTCGTCTTCATGCGCTGCAACCCCGACCACCATTCCCTCAACTTCTTCCGGGGCGAAAACGCCAAGCTGCATCACATCGCCTTCGAACTGAAGGACACGGTGCATCTGATGGAAAGCTGCGAGCGGCTGGCGCAGGTGCGCATCCCCCTGGGCTGGGGACCGCTGCGCCATGGTCCCGGCCATAATCTGGCGACCTATCACCGCAATCCCGACGATCACGTGGTCGAATATTATTGCGAGCTCGACCAGATGAAGAACGAAGAGCTCGGCTACTTCGAGCCCCGCCCCTGGCACGTGGACCGCCCCCAGCGCCCGAAGGTCTGGGAGCCCGGCGTCTGGGGCTCAGGCTGGGGCCTGCCGCCTGCGCCCTATCATTTGCGGAAGTAATCTCATTTTTCTGGCGGGGTCGCCTCACACACCAGCGGCCCCCGCCATTTCCCATAGCGCTGCTCAAGGCGCTTATGTGAATTACGCCACCACCATCGACTGCGGCTCGCTGGACCGTTGCAACGCCCGTTCCGTAGCGACATAGACCAGATCATGCACATACATGCCGACGGCTATGCCACGATCATAGCTCGCCCATTGGAGCGGCAGAGGATCGCCGCTATAGAGACCGAGAAACCGGTCGAGATAGACGGCCCGCGCCTCGGCAAGGCGCGGATGATTGGCGATATCCTCAAGGGCGAGACGCGGTGGCCCACCCGCAAGACGTTCAATTTCCGCTCGGTCCAACGTCAGCATCCCCAAAAAGAATAAGCGAAGGTTTAGGGGTGGACCTGGATAGGTGCAATGTTTGTTTGCGAAAATTTACGCACGTAACGTGATAGGCGCAATGTTTTTCAACCGGCGAATGGGGCAGGCTGGTATTTTCAACGTCCGTCCTGATTTTGCGATTTCTGGAGACCAGAATGAACACGCCCATTTCCAGAGCGCCCCCCGCCGCATTCTGCCCTGGCGGTTCGAGCGCGTGCGGGTGCATCTGATCGAGGCGGGGTGGGTTGAGGGGTAGGGAGTCGCTGAGGGCAGTGGCTTGACTTTTTGTAAATTTATTTGTAACAATCGATAGTCCGATTAGGACTATTGAATTGCACTTATCTGGAGACCACAATGAATAGTCACGTCGCTAACCCCATTTCAGCATTCGCCGCCAACGCTGTAGGAGCGCGTCTTGCGCCCTTCACCATCGAGCGCCGCCCGGTCGGCCCGCGTGATGTGCTGATCGAGATCGACTATTGCGGCGTCTGTCACACGGACCTGCATTTTGTGAACAATGACTGGGGCATGTCCGCTTTCCCCATGGTGCCCGGCCACGAGATCATCGGGCGCGTTGTGTCGATGGGCGCCGAGGTGACGGATCTTGTCACTGGTCAGCGCGCTGGCGTTGGCTGTCTTGTCGATAGCTGCCGCCAGTGCGAGGCTTGCGAGGACCATCTGGAGCAATATTGCTCCAAGGGCTTCACCCTCACCTACAGCAGCCCCACCAAGGATCCGGGCGGCCTGACCTTCGGCGGCTACTCGAAACAGATCGTTGTTGACCGCAACTATGTGGTCAAGGTTCCCGAGAACCTCGATCCCGCCGCAGCCGCTCCGCTGCTCTGCGCGGGCATCACGACCTATTCGCCGCTCGCCCATTGGAAGGTGGGGCCCGGCATGACGGTTGGCGTCATCGGCCTGGGCGGTCTTGGCCACATGGGCGTCAAGTTCGCTCACGCCATGGGCGCGCGGGTGGTCATGATCACCACCTCGCCGCAAAAGGGCGAGGACGCGCGGCGGCTCGGCGCCGATGAGGTGCTGCTGTCAACCGATGCGCAGGCCATGGCGGCCTGGACCGGCAAGTTCGACTTCCTGCTGAACACGATTCCCGTGCCGCATGATTTCAACACCTACATGATGCTGCTGAAGCGCGACTGCACCATGTGCATCGTGGGCGCGATTGGCCCGACCGCGAACCTGAACACCGCCCCCCTGATCATGGGCCGCCGCACTGTGGCGGGGTCCCTGATCGGCGGTCTGAAGGAGACGCAGGAGATGCTGGATTTCGCAGGGCGACACAACATCGTCGCCGATGTGGAGGTGATCGATATCGCCACCATCAACGAGGCCTTTGGGCGCATGCAGCGCAGCGATGTGAAATATCGCTTCGTGATCGATCTGGCGACCCTGGGCTGAGATCTCAAGATGGGGCCGGGCGCCGCCTTGGCGTCCAGTTTTTACGCCATGTGTCAACCTTCACTGGCCTTTTGGGGGTGAAAGATACTATGGTCAAGTATCCCTTCAAGATGTTGGGCGCGGGCAAGGATGTCCTTCGGCATCAGTATTTTGCGGCGCCTTCTTACCTGAAGTTCGAGGCCTCGATTGGCCAAACGCGCCGCAAGCTGTGGGATCTCAGCGGCTATCTGCATTGCTCGGTCATCGGGACCTGCCTGACCGCCAATGACTTGCGACGGATTGTCGTCAAGGCCGCCGGTTCCCATGCTCAGACGTGGTCCGACCACGATATTCATAAAGAAGGGGCGCGACTGGCCAGCCGGAACGACGCGCTCGGCAAGCTTCTCCATAAATCCCTCGACACGCGTCACGCAGCCATTCTGCGCAAGTTCACGCCAGCCAAAACCGGGCAGGACATTCTTGCCCTCTGGAAAGCGGTGAAGGGGGAAGGGGATATTCCCGGGGGTTATTGGGCCTGCGTGACCCACCCTGCGACCGATGAAGCGACGCTGCGTCACATCTTTGGCGAGGTGCATATGCTGTCGCATCTCGTTGGTTCGGCCAATCGCGCGGATGTTCGAAGATTAGCGGAGCTCGAAGCCGAAGTCTCAGCTCTGAACGACAAGGTGGCTCGACAGAAAAAGCGCATTCAGATGGTGGCTCTGGAACGCGATGAAAAAGCCAGGGCCTATGATGCGCTCGTGACGGAGAGGCTGCTTGAACAGCGATCACCGCAGCACATCGCTTCTTCAAACAGCGGGCTCACTGGCGCCACTGACCACTTTCGCGTCAAGCTGGAAAGCCAAACGATCCGGCTGGCGGCGTTGGAAAAGAAACAACAGGCATGGCGCGACGAGCGTCAGAGGCTTTCGCGGGAGCTGGAGCGTTTGTCGCGCAGTGAAGCTGCGCTGATCGAAGAGCTTGGATCGCTTGAAGACATGATCCAGCGCCTGCAGGGTCATGAAACGCCGGAGCAAGAGACACGGCGGGATCTCTCGGGCGTTCGGTTTCTTTACGTTGGCGGGCGCACCCATCACATCGCCACGCTGCAAGCAGAGGTCCAGAAGACGGGCGCCACGCTTCTGCATCATGATGGGGGGCAATCTGAGGCGCTGAGCCTGTTGCCAGGCCTGATCAGCCAGGCGCAGTTCGTTTTGTTTCCACTGGATTGCGTTGGGCACAACGCCGTCTCGACCATCAAGAAATTTTGCAAGCAGGCGGAGAAACCCTACATCCCGCTTCCCCGAAGCGGGCTGGGGAGCCTGTTGCGCGCGCTGGAGCATGTGCCTGGTCCAGAGCAGGGGCGGTTTTAAGCCTGCGGCGATTTTGTTTCGAAGTTTTGTTTCTCTTCGAACGCCCACGCGCAATTGCGATGAGTGGACAAACGTTTTCGGTGCGGATCACGCTGAGCGGCAGACAGCGGGGCGAGGAGAGATAGTAGCGGCCGGAGATCGTGGCCTGGCCTTCGCGCTCAAGTTTTCAAGCGATTGCCCTGAGCCTTCGCCGTCTCCCTCTCCACCCCCTTACAAACCAGCGGCCCCCGCCATTTCCCATAGCGCCAAGGCGTCAAGGCCCCCGCCTTTTCCGGCAATCCCTCCGGCACCGGATCATAGCCCGAGGTCCCCCAGGGCTGGCAGCGGCACAGGCGCGCGGTTCCCATCCAGCCCCCCGCCCACAGGCCATGGCGCTGGATCGCCTCGTCCATGTAGCTGGAGCAGGAGGGCAGGTGGCGGCACCAGCGCCCGATCACCGACGACAGGGTGAGCTGGTAGAAGCGCAGCAAGAGATGCGCGCCATAACGCGCGCCACGGGAGAGGGGGCTGACCATGGCGCCTATATGGGGGCGATGGGGCCGCTTTGCCTACCAAAAAATCCGCCGCGCCCCCGCGTTGCCCTCGCGGCGACCCGCCGCTATAGATGCGCTTCATCCGCTTACGCCGACTCGTATCGGCGAGTGAGCCCAAGGAGCGCATATGATTTCCGTGACTTTCCCCGATGGCGCGCAGCGTCAGTTCGCGCCGGGCGTCTCAGGCTTCGAGATCGCCAAATCCATCTCCCCCTCGCTCGCCAAGCGCACCGTCGCCATGGCGCTGGATGGCGCGGTGGTCGATCTCGCCGATCCCATCCATCAGGACGCCAAAATCGAATTCGTCAGCCGCGAGGATCCCCGCGCGCTCGAACTCATCCGCCACGATTGCGCCCATGTGCTGGCCGAGGCGGTACAGGCGCTCTATCCGGGCACGCAGGTTACCATCGGCCCGGTGATCGAGAACGGCTTCTATTACGATTTCTATCGCGAGACGCCCTTCACCCCCGATGACTTCGAGGCCATCGAGAAGAAGATGCGCGAGCTGATCGCCCGTGACGCGCCCTTCACCAAGGAAGTCTGGACCCGCGCCGACGCCATCGCCCATTTCGAGAAGAAGGGCGAGGCCTTCAAGGTGGAGTTGGTCGAGACGATCCCCGCCGAGCAGGACCTCAAGATGTACCGGCAGGGCGACTGGATGGATCTGTGCCGTGGCCCGCACATGACCTCCACGGGCAAGATCGGCCCCGCCTTCAAGCTGATGAAGGTGGCGGGCGCCTATTGGCGCGGCGACAGCAACCGCCCCATGCTCAGCCGCATCTACGGGACCGCCTTCGCCAAGCAGGAAGACCTCGACGCCTATCTGAAGCAGATCGAGGAGGCCGAGCGCCGCGACCATCGCCGCCTCGGCCGCGAGATGGATCTGTTCCATTTCCAGGAAGAGGGTCCGGGCACGGTCTTCTGGCATCCCAAGGGCTGGACCCTGTTCCAGGCCCTCATCTCCTACATGCGCCGCCGCCAGCAGGCGTCGGGCTATATCGAGGTCAACACGCCCCAGGTGCTCGACCGCGCCCTGTGGGAGACCTCGGGCCATTGGCAGACCTATCGCGAGAACATGTTCGTCACCCAGACCGAGGACGAGCGGGTCTTCGCGCTGAAGCCGATGAACTGCCCCGGCCATGTGCAGATCTTCAAGAACGGGCTGAAGTCCTATCGCGACCTGCCCATGAAGATCGCGGAATTCGGCATCGTGCATCGCTACGAGCCCTCGGGCGCGCTGCATGGGGTGATGCGCGTGCGCGCCTTCACCCAGGATGACGCCCATATCTTCTGCACCGAAGACCAGATCATGGACGAGGCGATGAAGGTCAACGACCTCATCATGTCCATCTACAAGGATTTCGGCTTCGAGGATGTGGTGGTCAAGCTCTCCACCCGTCCCGAAAAGCGCGTGGGTTCCGATGACGCCTGGGACAAGGCGGAGGCTGCGCTAGGCCGCGTGCTTGATGTGCTCACCGAGCGCGGCATGAAGACCGGGATCAACCCGGGCGAGGGCGCCTTCTATGGTCCCAAGCTCGAATATACCCTGCGCGACGCCATCGGCCGCGAATGGCAATGCGGCACGACCCAGGTGGACTTCAATCTGCCGGGCCGGTTCGGCGCGTTCTACATCTCCGCCGAAAGCGAGAAGACGACGCCGGTCATGGTCCACCGCGCCATGTTCGGCTCGCTGGAGCGTTTCACGGGCATCCTGATCGAGCACTACGCGGGCCACCTTCCCCTGTGGCTCTCGCCCCTGCAGGTCGTCGTCGCGACGATCACCCAGGAAGCCGATGACTACGCCATGGAAGTGGTGGCCGCCGCCCGCAAGCTCGGCCTGCGGGTCGAGGCGGATCTGCGCAACGAGAAGATCACCTACAAGGTGCGCGAACATTCGCTCGCCAAGGTCCCGGTGCTTCTTGTTCTTGGCAAGAAGGAGGCGGCGGAACGCACCATCTCCATGCGCCGCCTCGGCTCCCAGAACCAGACGCCCATGACGCTGGCCGATGCGCTGGCGCTGCTGTCGTCGGAGGCTGTCGCGCCGGATGTGCAGCGGGGCGAGTGATCGCTTGAGCTGAGCCTTTACAGCAAGCCAAGATGTTCCATGATGCGAGCGCCGTCCGAAAGGGCGGCGCTTTTTCGTGGGCCCCTTGGGGTCTCGGATTTGCATTGACATTTGTACATACAAATGGGCATCATTCATGCGCTTCGACGGGTTCGATTGGGACGCGGGAAATCGCGACAAATGCGCCAAGCACGGGGTCAGCGTCGGGGAGGTCGAGGCGCTGTTTCTGGGCTCGCCCATGATCGAGCCAGATCCCGCCCATTCGGCGCGGGAGGTCCGCCTCCGCGCCATTGGCAGGGTGGGGCTGCGCTGGATCTTTCTCGTCTTTACGTTCCGCGAGGATGGGAGCTCAAGGCTCATTCGTCCCATCAGCGCGCGCTATATGCATCGCAAGGAGGTCGCCTTCTATGAAAAAAGCCACCCCTGAATTGAAGCCTCTGCCGATCTTGCTGAGCGACGAAGAGGCTGAACATTTCCTCGAGACCGCAGACCTCACCGAATATGATCTGTCGGGGTTCAAACCCCTGCGCTTCGAGCTTCAGCCCAAAGGCGAGCGGGTCAACATGCGCCTGCCCAAGTCCCTGCTCGATGAGGTTCGGGCGCGGGCGCTCAGCGAGGGCATTCCCTATCAGCGCTATATCCGGCGTGCGCTGGAGAGCGCGCTGGCGGCGCCAAAGCCGCGCCCGCGCCGCAAGGCGGGGTGAGGCTCAGCCGCGCTTCGCCTCGGGCAGCTTCTCATCCTTCTCCAGGGGCTCGGGCTCGTCGCGTTTGGGGCCAAGCGTGCGGATATAGGCCACGAGGTCGGCGATTTCGGGCTGGGAGAGGGGCATGTTCGGCATGCGCGGATAGGGCGCCATCAGGAAGAGGCGCAGTTCTCTAGACTCATACCGCCCCGCTACCGCCGCGAAGCTGGGGGCGTCGGGGCTGCTCTGGGTCTGGCCGGGGGAGATCATGTGGCAGGCGGCGCACCAGCGGGCGGCGATGCGCTGGCCGGACGCGATGTCCGCAGCCAGCGCGGGCGCGGCGGAGAGGCCGAGGAGGAGCGGCAGGCTGAGTCTGGTCGCCATGGGGCTGAAGTCCTTGCGGTTCAGCCATCATGGGCAGAGCGAAGCACTAGCCGCCTTGCGCTCGATCAATCCTGATCAGAACGCCTTGCGATCAAAAAGCCTTGAAGGTGATGATGGTGCGCGTGTCCACGATCCCGGGGATCGGCTGCACCTTCTCGCCCACGAAATGGCCGATATCGATGTCCTTCGCCACGTAGAACTTCGCGAGAATGTCGTAGTTGCCGGCGATGGAATAGATTTCCGAGGCGATTTCGGCTTCGGCCAGGGCGCTGGCCACTTCATAGGTGCGGCCTAGAGCGCATTTGATCTCGACGAAGAAGGTCTGCATGGGCGTCCCCTGTCTGGCTGGCGCTATTTGGCGATCACTTCCACGTCCCTGTCGAGCGCGGATTGAACCGTGAAGGTTGATTGGAAGGTTTTTCCGTCCCTGCGGGCGATGACCACATATTCGCCCTCCGCGAGCACCAGAGAGGGAAAGGCGCCGATCAATTCGCGAATCACGTCGCCGCCGGGGGTCAGAACCGAGAAACTGGTGTTGGCCAGCGCCTCCCCGCCCTTCGTATTGACGAGCTTGAGGGTCAGGGTGGCCGCGTGGTGGCGCAGGGAGGCCTCCGTCAGGCGGCCCGTCTCCACCCGCAGATCGGCGGAGACGACCGAGTTGGTGGCGTTGGGCGTGGCGCCCGGCGCCCCCGTCGAGCCGGCGCTTTCCTTGTCGAGATAGGTGGAGATCACGCGGTAGCTGCCCTCGGGCAGGCGCAGCACGTCCCCCGGGCGGGCGGCGGACACGATCAGCCGGGCTTCCGCCCCGGCGCGGTCCGGCACATAGACCGCCAGGGTCACCCGGTTGGGGGCGATGCTCATGTCGCCCAGCACGCTGGTCACGCGCAGGGCTCCGGCATTGAGTTGCAGGCGTTCGACAAGAGACTTCGAGTCGATGACCACCCGTTTCATCGCACTGGCCAGCCCATAGGACACATGCACGAGATAGGAGCCTTCTGAGACCGTGAAAACGGGCAGGGGGCGATCCGACTCGGCCACAAGGGCGTGGGTTCCGTCGGCTTGCGCGCGTTCCTGATAGAGGCGCCATTGCAGCCCGGCGCGCACGGGGTCGCGGGCTGTGCCCAGCGCCGCGCTCAGGGACAGGAGGCTCTGGCCTGGCTCCAGAGTGGGTGTGCGACCGACCGATTCGCGTTGTGGCGTGGTTTGCGCGGCCAGGGGGCCAAGGCTGAGGCCAAGAAGCGCTAACGCCAGCAGGAGCCCAGCTCCCGGGCGCAGCAGCCATAGCCGTATCAAGCGGATCCCTTGCATATGTCAGGCTGTACAGCCCCCCCGGCGCGGGCGCAATGGTCCTCTTGTGCGCCTCTTGGCTCCGGCTTGGCGGCCCCCTGCCATTTTTCCCTCAATCCGGTGTAAAGGAAGAGATCCGCTTCGATGCTTGCGCCTGAAGGTGATGACGTGCCAACCAACGACATGCTTGAATTGCTCCGCACCCGCCGCTCGGTGGCGCCCCTCGCCCTGTCAGGACCTGGCCCCACAGATGCCGAGCTTGAGCTTCTGCTGACCATCGCCGCCCGGGTGCCTGACCATGGCAAACTCGCTCCC
>CAMDOY010000022.1 GCA_945903655.1 Rhizobium sp. Q54
TCAGACATCGTCAGCATCGCGCGGCCCGATCTGAAGTTCACGCCCTATAATCCGCGTTTTCCCGAGCGCGTGCGCGATAATGGCGGCGATTGCTTCGCCGCCATCAAGCAGAAGGACCTGGTGGTCCATCACCCCTATGAATCCTTCGATGTGGTCGTGCAGTTTCTGACGCAGGCGGCGCGCGATCCCAATGTGGTGGCGATCAAGCAGACGCTCTATCGCACCTCCAACGACAGCCCCATCGTGCGCGCCTTGATCGAGGCGGCGGAGGCGGGCAAGTCCGTGACCGCGCTGATTGAATTAAAAGCGCGCTTCGACGAAGAGGCGAACATCCGCTGGGCGCGGGATCTGGAGCGCGCGGGCGCGCAGGTCGTGTTCGGTTTTCTGGAGCTGAAGACCCACGGCAAGCTCTCCATGGTCGTGCGCCGTGAAGGCCCCAATCTCGTCACCTATTGCCATGTGGGCACCGGCAACTACCATCCGGTCACCGCGCGCATCTATACCGACATTTCCTACTTCACCGCGGACCCCGCCATCGGCCGCGATGTCGCGCGCATCTTCAACTATGTCACGGGCTATGCGGAGCCTGCGGGGCTGGAGCGCATGGCGGTCTCGCCGATCTCGCTCAAGAAGCGACTGCTGAAGCATATCGAGGAAGAGATCGCCTTTGCGAAGGCGGGCAAGCCAGCGGCCATCTGGGCCAAGTGCAATGCGCTTGTGGACCCGCAGATTATCGACGCGCTCTATCTTGCGGGTCAGGCGGGCGTGCAGATGGATCTGGTGGTGCGCGGCATCTGCTGTCTGCGTCCGGGTGTGCCCGGCCTTTCGGACAATATCCGCGTGAAATCCATCGTGGGGCGCTTTCTGGAACATGCGCGCGTCTATTGCTTTGGCGGCGGGCATGGATTGCCCCACCCCAGGGCCCATGTCTACATCTCCTCCGCCGACCTCATGCAGCGCAATCTGGACCGGCGCGTGGAGGTCATGACCCCCATCGTCAACCCGACGGTTCATGAGCAGGTGCTTGACCAGATCATGGTCGCCAATCTCATGGACAATCAGCAGAGCTATCGCGTGCTGTCGGATGGGAGTAGTGAACGCTTCAGCCTGTTGCCGGGTGAGGAGCCCTTCAACGCCCATAACTACTTCATGACCAATCCCAGCCTTTCGGGGCGGGGCAAGTCCCTGAAGAACTCCAGTCCGAAGAACCTGTTCAAACGACTGCAATCACGGTGATCGCATGAACGTCGAAAAAGGCCTCGCGAAGTTTGACGCGCCGGGGCGCCTGGCCATCGGCAAGCCCGTGGCCATTGTGGATATCGGGTCCAACTCGGTGCGGCTTGTGGCCTATGAGGGTCTGTCGCGCTCGCCCACCCCCATCTTCAACGACAAGCTCCTGTGCGGATTGGGGCGCGGCGTCGCGGTGACCGGCAAGCTGCCGGAAGATGGCGTGGAGAAGGCGCTGGGGGCGCTTCGGCGGTTCCGGGTGCTCTGCGACATCATGGAGATCGGCGACATCCATGTGCTGGCGACCGCCGCCGCGCGCGACGCTTCCAATGGCAAGCAGTTTCTCGATGCGGCGCGCGAGGCCATCGGCGCGCCCATCGAGCTTCTCTCGGGCCGCCGCGAGGCGGAGCTTTCGGCCCTGGGCGCGGCCTCTGGCTTCTACAAACCTGATGGGGTGGTGGGGGATCTGGGCGGTGGTTCGCTGGAGCTGGCGGATGTGAAGGGCCTTCGTCTTGGCAAGGGCGAGACCCTGCCGCTGGGCGGCCTTTCGCTGATGGATGTGTCGGGCAAGAGCCCCAAGAAGGCTGTGAAGATCGTGCGCGAGGCGCTGGCTGACAGCAAGGCGCTGCAGGGCCTGCGCGACCGCACCTTCTATGCGGTGGGCGGCACCTGGCGCGCGCTGGCGCGGCTGCACATGCGCCAGCGCAACTATCCGCTCAACGTGATGCATGGCTACGCCATCCCCGCCCGCGACGCCGCCGATTTCGCCTCTCTGGTGGAGCGTGTCAACGCCGAGGCCTTGATCGCCATCGACAGCGTGGCGAGCGCGCGCCGCCCGCTGCTGGCCTATGGCGCGGTGGTGCTGGACGAGATCATCCGTCGCGCCAAACCGCGCGATGTCGTCATTTCCGCGCTCGGGGTGCGCGAGGGGCTTCTCTTCGAAAGGCTCGACGCCGCGCAGAAGCGCGCCGATCCGCTGCTGTCCTCCGCCCGGGACCTCAATGTGCTGCGCTCGCGCGCGCCGCTCCATGGCGAGGAATTGTGCGACTGGACCGACGATTTCATGCGCTCGACCCAGCTTGACGAGACCCCCGAGGAAAAGCGCCTGCGCCATGCGGCCTGCCTTCTGTCCGACATCGGCTGGCGCGCCCATCCCGATTATCGCGGCGAGCAATCCCTCAACATCATCGCCAACGCGGCCTTTGGCGGCGTCGACCATCCTGGTCGCGCCTTTCTCGCGCTGGCCACGTCCTATCGCCACATGGGGCCTGATGCGGATGTGAGCCCGACCATTCGCAGCATCGCCACCGTGCGCATGCTGGACCGCGCCCATATCCTGGGGGCGGCCATGCGCGTGGGCTATCTGGTGTCGGCGGCCATGCCGGGCGTCCTGCCGCAGTGCCCCATGACCTGCACCAAGACACGGGTCACGCTTTCCGTCCCCAAGGACATGGCGCCTCTGGTCAACGAGCGCCTCAGTGGCCGGTTGAAGCAGATGGGGCGGCTGATTGGCCGCGAGCCCATGATCAAGGTGTTGGCGTAGGGCTCAGGCCTTTACGCTGCATCCACCGATGGTTCGGGCGCATCGCGCCATTCCAGCGTCACGACCTTGCCCTCTTCGACCGTGAGGGCGAGGCGACCGTGTTTCAGTTCCAGCGCCTTGGAGCCGAAGAGCTCCCGCCGCCAGCCCGCCATGGCCGCCACCTTGGCGCGATCATCGGCGGCGATGGCTTCGAGATCGTCCACCGTGGCGATCATCTTGGCCGCGACGTCGTGGCGTTCGGAGACCTGGCGCAGCAGCACCTTCAGCAATTCGACCGTCGCGCCGCCGCCATTGCCCCGGCGTTCCCGCTCGATGCGGGGCAGGGTCTTGGGATCGCGGGCGAGGCCCCGCTCCACGGCTGCCAGAATGTCCGCGCCCGAGCGCGAGCGCTCCATGCCACGCGGGAAGGAGCGCAATTGCCCCAGCAGATCGGCTGTGCGGGGGGCCGCCAGCGCGATCTCGATCATGATGTCGTCCTTGAGGATCCGCGAGCGCGGCACATCGCGAGACTGGGCCTCACGCTCGCGCCAGGCGGCGATCTCCATGAGCACCGCCAGATCGCGGGGCTTGCGGGCGCGGTTGCGCAGGCGCTCCCAGGCGTTGTCGGGGTGCTGCTCGTAGGTGGAGACCGAGGTGAGCGTCTGCATCTCGTCGGCGAGCCAGCTGGTGCGGTCGGTCTTCTCGAGCCGCGCGCGCAAGGAGCGGTAGACGTCGCGCAGATGGGTGACATCCGCCAGCGCATAGGTGATTTGCGCCTCCGAGAGGGGGCGGCGCGACCAGTCGGTGAAGCGGGAGGACTTGTCTACGGGGATCTTGCAGACGGCCTGCACCAGTTCCCCATAGCTGACCTGATCGCCAAAGCCGCAGACCATGGCGGCGACCTGCGTATCGAACAGGGGGGCTGGAACCATCTTGGCGAGATTCCACACAATTTCAATGTCTTGACGGGCCGCGTGGAAGACTTTCACGACGGCCTCGTTGGCCATCAGCTCATAGACGGGGGTCATGTCGAGCCCCTCCGCCAGAGCGTCCACGGCCACCGCCTCGTCATCGGAGGCGAGCTGGATGACGCAGAGTTTTGGCCAAAAGGTCGTCTCCCGCAGGAACTCGGTGTCCACGGTGACAAAGGGGTGCCGGGCGAGGCGGCTGCAAACCGCAGCGAGGTCTTCGGAGGTCGTGATCAGGCTCATCACCCCTGCCTATACATGAATCGCCCGGGTTGCACGAGGCTGGAGGGCCTGCGGCGGGACTATTCCCCGTTTTATCCTGATTATGGCCGCATTCGCGCCACGGCGGATAGGGAAAAGCACAGCTGAGGGCGGTTTGCGTCCACAGGCCCCGCGATGGGGGCGCTTTATCTCCAGCAGGGATTCGCCTTGGCTTATCTTGACCCGCCGCCCTTCCCCGCGCCCGTGATCGTCATGAAGGACGTCGGGGGCTTCGTCGCTGAATATCAGGCGCAGACCGCGCGGTTTCGGCAGGAGGGCCGCGAGGTGCGCCTGCATGAGTGCCGCTCCGCCTGCACCCTGGCCCTCAGCCTGCCCAATGTCTGCGTCTATCCCAGCAGCCTGCTGAAATTCCACAAGGCCTATAACGCCAACACGAGGGCCGTCGATGAGGGCGTCTCGGGCGAGCTGTTCCGCAGCTACCCCGCCGCCGTGCAGGCTCGCCTCGGTGGGTTGACGCGGGAATACCGGGTGCTGACGGGGCGCGAGCTGATCGCGCTAGGTATGCGCGAGTGCGGGCAGGGGGGCGGGACGCAGGTGGCGCGCGCCGGCAAGCCGCCGCCAGCCCCCGCCGCAGCGGCGCCCTCGGAGGGCGGCCTGTTCAACACGCTCTCGGCAGCCTTTTCACCCAGGGCGGTCGATCCCACGCCCGTGGGGACGGTTCGGAGCTCCCGGGGCAAGGCCGCCGTGGCGCCCTGGCCTGAGGCCGAGATGGAGGAGATCCCCCAGCCGCCCCGCCGTCCCGCCGCCATCGACCCCTTGCCGGGCCCCGGTCTGCCCAGGCTGATCGCCGGCGCTCAACAGACGCTCGCCGCAGGGTTGAAGGCGACGGCGGGGCTCTTCAGCTTTCACAGGCTCGACTGAATCTGGCTTCTGAGGGCGCTGCGCCTCGCAGCACACTTTCTTTCCTCGCGGGCATGGGTAAACTCCCCCCAACCTTCTGGAGGAAGCCCCATGACCGTAACCGTCCATCCGGTCTCGCCCGAAATCGGCGCCGAGATTCGCGGCGTTGATATTTCCAAGCCCATCGACGCCGCAGACTTCGCCGTCATCCACAAGGCCTGGCTCGACCATTCCGTGCTGCTGTTTCGCGGCCAGAATCTCGACCCCGACCAGCAGCGCGCCTTCGTCTCGCTCTTCGGGACCATCGGCGTGCGCTCGGCGGCTTTGCCCCACAAGCGCCCCCGCGCCTTCGAGGGGCCGGATTACAACGCCGACGCCATGCTCGTCTCCAACATCCGCAAGGATGGCAAGCCCATTGGCGTGCTGCCCGATGGGGAGATGTGGTTCCACCATGACATGTGCTACTCGACCACCCCCAACCGGGCGAGCTTCCTCTATTCCATCGAGATCCCCAGCCACGGCGGCGACACCCATTTCGCCAGCATGTCGGCGGCCTATGAGCGCCTGCCGGAGGCGCTGAAGGCGCGCATCGAGGGCAAGCGGGTGCTGCAGGCCTTTGACGAGGTGCAGGACGCGCGGCTCGATCTGGCGCATATCGACCTCGAGGAGGTCAAGCACGCCTGGCAACCCCTCGTCATCCGCCACCCCGAGACAGGCCGCAAGGCGCTCTATGTGAACCGCCTCATGAGCCATCGCATCGAGGGCCTGAGCGAGGCGGAGAGCGACGCCCTGCTGGAAGAGCTCTACGCCTATGGGGAAGACCCCGCCGTGCGCTACGAACATGTGTGGAAGGTGGGCGACCTCGTCATGTGGGACAACCTGTGCTCCATGCACGCCCGCACGGATTTCCCGAAGGACCAGCGGCGCATGATGCGGCGGTTTACGATCTCGGGCGGTCCGGTGATTGCGGCGTGGGATGAGGCGCGCGCGGGGTAGGGGGCTTGCCATAACACAATCTTGGCAAGAAATTGAGCCTCCGCTAAACTGATCGGCGACTGAATCGCTGATCGGATGTCTGATGCCCATTTGCAGAGCCGCGCCATGCGCCTGACGCCCACAGGCGACGCCCTGTTCTATGGCGATAACCTCGATGTGCTGCGCAACCACATCGAGGATGAGAGCGTGGATCTGATCTATCTCGATCCGCCCTTCAATTCGAACGCCAATTACAACGTGCTTTTCAAGTCGCCGGACGGCAAGCAGAGCCAGTCGCAGATCGAGGCTTTCGAGGACACCTGGCACTGGACCGATGCGGCGGAGGCGGCCTTTGACGATGTGATGCGCTCGGGCCATTCGGACGCCGCCGAAATGCTGCGCGCCATGCGTTCCATGCTGAAGGAAAACGACATGATGGCCTATCTGGCCATGATGGCGGTGCGCCTGATCGAACTGCATCGGGTGCTGAAACCCACGGGCTCGCTTTATTTGCACTGCGATCCCACGGCGAGCCATTATTTGAAGATGTTGCTGGATGCGGTGTTTGGGGTGAAGAATTATCGGAATGAAATCGTATGGAAGCGGACAAGCTCTCATTCTGATGTAAGTGTTGGTTTTGGTTCTGTGACGGATACGATTTTCCTCTTTAACAAGGGGTCAAATCCTTTATGGAATAAAATTATAATGCCTTTATCTAAGGAGCATGTGGCATCAAAATATTCACTTAAAGACGCGAATGGAAGGCATTACAGCACACGGGATTTAAGAAGCCCCAGTCCACGGCCGAACCTTCATTATGTTTACAAAGGCTACCAGCCACATCCAAATGGCTGGTCAATCTCTCGCGAAAAGATGGAGCAATATGACAAGGAGGGCAGGCTGTATTTTCCAAAAGAGCAGTCAGGTCGAATCCGTCTGAAGCTCTATCTGGATGAAGCTCAAGGGCAACCGCTGCAAAACCTTTGGGACGACATCCCGCCCATCAACTCCCAAGCCGCCGAACGCCTCGGCTACCCCACCCAAAAACCCGTCGCCCTGCTGGAGCGCATCCTCAAGGCCTCCTCTAATGAGGGGGACGTGGTGCTTGATCCCTTTTGTGGCTGCGGCACCACCATTCATGCGGCGGAAAAACTCAATCGCAGCTGGATCGGCATCGACGTGACCCATCTGGCCATCGGCCTCATCCGCGACCGCCTGCGCGACGCCTTTCCGCAGGCCACATTCGACATCTATGGCGTGCCGCGCGATCTGGCGGCGGCGCGGGAGCTGGCCGCCAATGACAAGCACGAATTCCAGCTCTGGGCCCTCTCCCTCATCAACGCCCAGCCCTACAAGGGCGGGCGCAAGGGCGCCGATGGCGGGGTCGATGGTTACATCTGGTTCCAGCCCGATGGCCGCAACCATGAGAAGGCCGTGGTCTCCGTGAAGGGCGGCGAGAATGTGGATGTGAAAATGATCCGCGACCTCATCGCCACCGTGGACCGGGAGAAGGCGAAGGTGGGCGTCTTCGTGACCCTGACCGAGCCCACCCGCCCCATGAAAACCGAAGCCGCCGCCGCCGGCTTCTACGAAAGCCCCAACCACGGCCGCTTCCCGAAAATCCAGATCCTCACCATCGCCGACCTCTTCGCCCACCAGAAACCCCACCTGCCCTGGATCGCGCCATCCTCGAAACGGGCGAAGCGGGAGCAGGGGGCGGACAAGCAGATGGGGTTGAATGTGTGAGGGGATGAGGCAGTCGGCAGTCGGCATTCGTGAAAAGACTGTTGTTGACAGTAGATGTCCGACTCAAAAATTCTTCCTGCCGACTGCCGACTGCCGACTGCCGACTGCCGACTGCCGACTGCCGACTGCCGGCTGCCGACGACGCCCTCACTTGTCCCGCGACACCAGCGCCTTCACCCGCGCCTTCTGGTCGGGCGTGATTTTCGAGACCACGGATTGCACATTCTTCAATGTGCTCTCGGGGTCGAGATATTCGATGATGCGCTCCGTGCGCTCCCCATCGGCGATGAGCTGGGGCTCGTGCAGCACCTGTTTCACCACCCCCTGCAAAAAGGCGAGCCTCGCCTTGGGCATATGGGGCGGCAGGATCATCACCCGGCCCAGATCCTCCACGCCGCCGAGAAAATCGAGCAGCCACTGGCCATCCGCATCCAGATCCGCCGCCTCGAAAATGGTGGGCCGGTCGAGGAACCAGCGTGATTTCTTGCGGGCGACGGTCGCCAGCGCGAAGTTCTGCTGGGCCTTCACAAAATGATTGGCGGAGGACTCCGGAATATAGATGGCGTCCATCTCCCCCTTGGTCACCGCCAGCGCCGCCTGATTGCTGCCGGTGTAGCCCATCACGATCTGGCATTCGATCTTGAGGGCGGCGCAGGTGAAGGCGGCGCCATTGCCCAGCCCGTCGGCGGGGCCGGAGGCGGCCCAGCGCCAGAGTTTTTTGGAGGCCAGCGCCTCCTTCACCGTGGCGTAGCCGGGCTCTGGCCCCACCAGCCAGAGGCCGGGAGGCGCGCCCACGGTGGCGAGATAGTCGAACTGGGCCATGTCGAAGCGCAGGCCCGGCTGGTCCGTCAACTGGGCGAAGGCCGCCGAGGTGCCATTGGCGAAGGACAGGGTGAGCCCGTCGGGCGGGCTCATATAGAGGCGATTGAGGGAGGTGATGCCGCCTGCGCCCGGCTGATTCTCGACGATCACCGTCGCGTCCAGTGCCTTGGCCAGATAGGGCGAGATGAGCCTGGCATAGACGTCATAGCCCCCGCCGGTGCCCGAACCCACGACCATGCGGATGGTCTTGCCCTGGAAAAAGGCCTTCTCTGCATCCTGCGCCTGCGCGGGCGCCAGCGTCAGCGCAGCCGTAAAAGCCGCCAAAAGCCCCGCTCTGAAAAGCCCCATGGCCATGTTCTCCCCCCAAGACCTCTTTTCCTGCAGGCTGCACCAGATGGACCCGTTCGACAAGGGCGCGCGAAAGGCGACCCCCACCTTCCCCCGATCCGCATTTTCCCCTACACACGCCTCAACCCGCGCCCTGCGCCACATTTGAGTCCCCGAGGCCGCCATGCATCGCTACCGCTCCCATACCTGCGCCGAGCCCGCCGCATCCCTCATCGGCCAGGACATCCGCCTTTCCGGCTGGTGCCACCGCATCCGCGACCACGGCGGCGTGCTCTTCATCGATCTGCGCGACCATTACGGCATGACCCAATGCGTGATCGATCCGGACTCGGCCGCCTTCTCCACCGCCGAGACCCTGCGCGCCGAATGGGTCGTGCGGTTCGACGGCAAGGTGCGCGCCCGCCCCGAGGGAACCGAAAACGCCGACATGGCGACCGGCCAGGTCGAGATCTATGTCACGGACATCGAAGTTTTGGGCCAGTCGGCGGAGCTGCCCCTGCCGGTCTTCGGCGATCAGGACTATCCCGAAGAGACCCGCCTGAAATATCGCTTCCTCGACCTGCGCCGCGAGCGTCTGCACAAGAACATCATGCTGCGCGTGAATGTGGTCGACGCCATGCGACGCCGCATGAAGGGCGCTGGCTTCAACGAATTCGCGACGCCGATCCTGACGGCCTCCAGCCCCGAAGGCGCGCGCGACTTCCTCGTGCCCTCGCGCATCCATCCCGGCAAGTTCTACGCCCTGCCGCAGGCGCCCCAGCAGTACAAGCAGCTCCTGATGATGGCGGGCTTCGACCGCTACTTCCAGATCGCGCCCTGCTTCCGCGATGAAGACCCCCGCGCCGACCGTCTGCCCGGCGAGTTCTACCAGCTCGATCTCGAAATGAGCTTCGTGACGCAGGAAGACGTCTTCGACGCCATCGAGCCTGTGATCACGGGCATTTTCGAAGAGTTCGGCAATGGCCGTCCGGTGACGCAGAAATGGCCGCGCATTCCCTATGCGCAGGCCATGCGCAAATATGGTTCGGACAAGCCGGACCTGCGCAGTCCCATCGTGATGCAGGATGTGTCCGAGCATTTCCGCGGCTCCAACTTCAAGGTCTTCGCGCGCATGCTTGAAGCGCCGAAGAACGAGGTCTGGGCCATTCCCGCGCCCAAGGGCGGCCAGCGCACCTTCTGCGACCGTATGAACTCCTGGGCGCAGGGCGAGGGCCAGCCGGGCCTGGGCTATATTTTCTGGCGTGAGGACGGCGCGGCCGGTCCCATCGCCAACAACATCGGGCCGGAGCGGGCCGAGGCCATCCGCGTGCAGATGGGCCTTGAGGCTGGCGACGCCTGTTTCTTTGCGGCGGGCGATCCGGAGAAATTCGCCAAGTTCGCCGGCGCCGCCCGCATCAAGGCGGGGCAGGATCTGGGCCTTGTGGACGAGAACCGTTTCGAGCTGGCCTGGATCGTCGATTTCCCCATGTTCGAATGGAACGAGGACGAGAAGAAGGTCGATTTCTCCCACAACCCCTTCTCCATGCCGCAAGGCGGGCTCGAAGCCCTTGAGACTCAGGATCCCCTGACCATCAAGGCCTTCCAATACGACATCGCCTGCAACGGCTACGAGATCGCGTCAGGCGGCATCCGCAACCATCGGCCCAAGGCCATGGTGAAGGCCTTCGAAATCGCGGGCTATGGCGAGGAGACCGTGGTGGAGCGCTTCGGCGGCATGTACCGCGCCTTCCAGTACGGCGCCCCGCCCCATGGCGGCATGGCCGCTGGTGTGGACCGGGTCATCATGCTGCTGGCGGGCGAACAGAACCTGCGCGAGGTCGCCCTGTTCCCCATGAACCAGCGCGCCGAAGATATCCTGATGGGCGCCCCTTCGGAGGCCTCCAACAAGCAGTTGCGCGAGCTGCATGTGCGGGTGAACCCGCCGGAGAAGTAGTTTTCTGCCGATTTTGCGACCGGCGCATCCGTGCACCGGTCGACGCCTTTGTGTAGCCGTCACAGTTGCCCTTTAGCTTTGGGCATGTAAGCTCCGATTCTGCTTTTGAATCAGTTGACTGAGGGGATTGCGCCCGTGGCGACCAATGTTTCCGACGAACTGCGCGCCAGCGCGCTGCGCTATCATCGCTATCCCACCCCGGGAAAGCTGGAAATCCAGGCGACCAAGCCGCTGGGCAACCAGCGCGACCTCGCGCTGGCCTATTCGCCCGGCGTGGCCGTGGCCTGCGAGGCCATCGCGGAAGATCCCTCGCAAGCGGCTCATCTGACGGCGCGTCAGAATCTCGTCGCGGTCCTCACCAATGGAACGGCGGTGCTGGGGCTCGGCGATATCGGCCCGCTGGCCTCCAAGCCCGTCATGGAGGGCAAGGCGGTTCTGTTCAAGAAATTCGCGGGCATCGATTGTTTCGACATCGAGGTGGCCGAGAAGAACATCGAGCGCCTCGTTGATGTGGTGGCGGCGCTGGAGCCCACCTTCGGCGGCATCAATCTTGAGGATATCAAGGGCCCCGAATGTTTCGAGGTCGAGAAGCGCCTGCGCGAGCGCATGAACATCCCCGTCTTCCATGATGACCAGCATGGCACAGCGATCATCGTCGCGGCGGCTGTCACCAATGCGCTGGAGTTCGGCGGCAAGAAGATCGAGGATGTGAAGATCGTGGCGTCGGGCGCGGGCGCTGCGGCGCTCGCCTGCCTCAACTTGCTGGTGATCCTGGGCGCCAAGCGCGAGAATATCTGGGTCACGGACCTCGAAGGCGTCGTCTATGAGGGCCGCGAGAAGCTCATGGACCCCTGGAAGGCGGTCTATGCCCAGCCCTCGAATGCGCGCACCCTCGCTGAGGTGATCACGGGCGCCGACATTTTCCTTGGCCTCTCGGCTGGCGGCGTACTCAAGCCCGAGATGGTCAAGAGCATGGGCGAGCGTCCGCTCATCCTCGCGCTGGCCAATCCCAATCCCGAGATCATGCCCGAAGAGGCCATGGCGGCCCGGCCCGACGCGCTGATCTGCACGGGACGTTCCGATTATCCCAATCAGGTCAATAACGTCCTGTGCTTCCCCTACATCTTCCGCGGCGCGCTCGATTGCTGGGCGACGACGATCAATGAGGAAATGAAGCTCGCCGCCGTGCGCGCCATCGCGGTGCTGGCCCGCGAGGCCCCCTCCGAGGTCGCCGCCCGCGCCTATGGCGGCCAGACCCAGACCTTCGGTCCCCAGACCCTGATCCCCAATCCCTTCGACCCGCGCCTGATCCTGCGCATCGCGCCTGCGGTGGCGCGGGCTGCGATGGACTCCGGGGTGGCGAAGAAGCCGATCGAAGATTTCGAGGCCTATACGGAGAGCCTGTCGCGCTTCGTTTTCCGCTCGGGCTTCGTCATGAAGCCGGTCTTCGCCCAGGCCAAGAGCGACAAGCGCCGCGTGATCTTCGCCGATGGCGAGGACGAGCGCGTGTTGCGCGCCGCCGAAGTGGTTCTGGAGGAAGGGCTCGCGATCCCGATCCTCATCGGTCGTCCCTCCGTGGTGGAGAGCCGTATCGAGCGTTTTGGACTGAATTTGCGGGCAGGCCGCGATTTCGAACTGGTGAACCCGGAGTCCGACTCCCGCTATCGCGATTACGTCAACACCTTCCTCGAAGTGGCCGGGCGCGAGGGCTACACGCCGGACGTCGTGCGCTCTCTCGTGCGCACATCACCCACCGTCATCGCGGCCCTCGCGGTCCAGCGCGGCGAGGCGGACGCCATGCTATGCGGTCTTGAAGGGCGTTTCGCCAATCGGTTGAAGCAGATCCGCGACATTATCGGCCTCGCGCCGGGGGTGTTGGGCCTGTCCGCCATGAGCATGCTGATCTCTTCGCGGGGCGTGTTCTTCGTCTCCGACACCCATGTGCGGACGGACCCGACGCCGCAGGAGATCGCTGATATGACAGCGTCCTGCGTCAAGCACGTTCATCTCTTCGGCCTGGAGCCGAAGGTGGCGCTGCTCTCCCATTCGGATTTCGGCTCCCATGACTCGCCCTCATCCCGCAAGATGCGGGCGGCTCTGGCGCTGATCCAGGCGCAGCACCCCGATCTTGAGGTGGATGGTGAAATGCATGCAGATACAGCACTTTCCGCGCTGATCCGTGAAAAGGTGCTGCCGGGCTCTCGCCTTAAGGGAGAGGCCAATTTGCTGATCATGCCCAACCTCGACGCCGCCAATATCGCCTTCCAGTTCGCGAAGGTGCTGGGTGACGCCCTGCCGGTTGGGCCAATTCTGATGGGGCCCGCCAAACCCGCCCATGTGCTGACGTCGTCGGTCACCGCGCGCGGGATCGTCAATATGACGGCGATCGCCGTCGTGGGGGCGCAGTTGTGCGATCAAACGCCATAGCGCGTTTCTTTTTCGGTCTGGCTTCATCGACATGACCAGTGACTTCAGTTGTTAAATTGGGAAAAATTTTTTAAAACAATAACTTAACACTCGTTTCGCACGACCGTGCACGCCAGACGATCGGAGTGCCGCGGCATGCCCCTTGTAAAGTTACATAAAATTTAGCATATATTTCAGAGTATGACCTTTTCACAGAGATCGTCGATGGACCGCTTTCCTTAATCTCCTAAACTTTCATTCGTGCATTAGGCAGCGCAGCAATGATTGAGAAAACGCTGGAAATCATAGAGTGGGAATATCGCTGGATGAAGCGCTTCGCGCGCTTGGTTGTGTTCGCGATCATGGCTTATCCGCTTGTCCATTTTGGGCCGTGCCTCTGGCAAGATGGCTCCTATAGCGGTCGGTGGATTTTCGCCGCCAATATGGAACCGCAACCGATCGAATGCAGAGGCGTCGCCTATATTCTGCAAAGTTGCGAGCTTAAATTCAGCCAAAAGGATAACGGGCGGACCATGACGCTCGAATATCTGGTGTTCGGTACGGACTGGAATGGCGTCGTCCCGGATATCATTCGTCCTTTAACTGGAGCCTACTCGAGCACTGTCGCTGTCAGTGGGCCTGGTCTGTTGGCGAGGGCGGGCGGTATCTTCGCTTTGTTTATCATGCTGCTCGTCGTTGAAAAAATTGGTTTGGTGATGATTTGGCGCGTCATGATTGATAAATTGCCTGAGGCCCCTCAGCCCATGACACGCTCCACCGAAACGGTGAGCCTGTCGCGCGACAGACGCGATCATATGTGACCACCACTATCCTCCCGTTTGCCAAAGAGCTCATGCATTCGTTCCACCTCCGAGCGGGTCGGCAGGCCCGCTTCATTGCCGAGATGCTGGATCTTGAAGGCGGAGGCGCCGCGCGCGAAATCAAAGTGTTCCGCCCAGGGCTGACCTGGTCGCGCCAGATAAGCCGCCACATAGGCGCCATGGAAGACATCGCCGGCGCCTGACGTATCGATGATCAGGGATTGTGGAACCGGTAGGGCCGGGAGGCGCCGCACCTCGCCGGATTCGTCATACCAGAGCATGCCGCGCTCACCCTGGGTCACGCCGCCGATCTTGCACCCGCGCGTCTTGAGATAGGCGAGCATGGCGCGGTCATCGAGGTTCATCTGCTCGCACAGGCGTTCTGCGACGATGGCGATGTCGATGAAGCCGAGGAGCTCATGGGTGTTCGAGCGCAGCCCCCCCGCCATCCAGCGAGGTCAGCACGCCCATGTCGCGGCACAGTTTGGCGTAATGGATGGCCGCGTCGGCCTGATGGCCATCAAGGTGAAGCGCCCGGCAGCCATCGAGATTCAGGGTGGGGAAGGGATGCAGATAGGCGTCGTCGCGGGCGCGCAGGATCGCCCGCTTGCCCTCGTGGGGCAGGATGAAGGAGAGCGAGGAGCGCTTCACCTTCCGGGCATGGATGGGGATCTGATATTTCGCCGCCATGTCGAGAAACATGCGCCCCAGCCAGTCGTCGGCGAGCGAGGTCAGGAGATCCGGCACATGGCCCAGCTTGGCGCAGGCGAAGGCGGCCGTGAGGGCGTTGCCGCCGAAAGACACCGCATAGTCCTTGGCGACGGCCTTCTCGTCTCCCTTGGGCATTTTATCCGCGATCAGGGTCACGTCGATATAAGTCTGGCCGATGAAGAGGGCTTCCATGGGATGATCCTCGCGGGTTGATCTGATCAGTCTAGCGCTCCAGAGGGCGAATGAAAGGCTTGGACGCCTTGCCATATCCCCCCGGGGGGGATATGCAACACCCATGTCCCACGCTTTTGACACCGCCCTTCTCGCCCGGTTGCGCCGCGCCGAGGGCCACCTGCGCGCCATCGTCGCCATGGTTCAGGAGGGGCGCGACTGCGTCTCCATCGCCCAGCAATTGCAGGCGGTTGAGGCGGCTGTGGTCGCGGCCAAGCGCGAGATGATCCAGCATCATATCGACCACCGCCTTGAAGATCGCCTGCCAGACCGGGACGCAGAGGGCGCCTCGCTCGCCGCCGAGCTGAAAACACTCGCCAGATATTTGTGAGCCCCATGCCAGACATCATCAGCCTTGTTCAGACCCATGGCGCCAATCCCTGAGCCTATCTGCCGCTGGCGGTGCTTCTGGGCGCGCTGCATGCGCTGGAGCCCGGCCATTCCAAGAGCATGATGGCGGCCTTCGTGGTGGCCACGCGCGGCACGGCGGGGCAGGCGGCGCTGCTGGGCGGCTCGGCGGCCATTGGTCATACATTGGTGGTCTGGGCGCTGGCGGCGGCGGGGCTTTGGCTCGGCGACGCCCTGATCCTCGACAAGGCCGAGCCCTGGCTGATCCTGATATCCGGCCTCATGATCCTGGGCCTCGCCTGGCGCATCGTCGTGCTGTTCCGCCGCGAGCATCACGAACATGAACACCATGACCATCACCACGATCATCACCATCACGAACGTAAACTCTCCCACGACGAAGAACACGAGCGCGAGATCGCCCAGCGTTTTGCGGGTCGCACGGTGGGCAATGGCGCCATCGCCTGGTTTGGCCTGACGGCGGGCCTCATGCCCTGTCCTTCGGCGGTGGCGGTGCTGCTGATCTGCCTGCAGACCCGCGCCTTCACCCTGGGCTTCGGCATGGTGGCGGGCTTCAGCCTTGGCCTCGCCATAACCCTGATTTCGGTGGGTGTTCTCGCCGCCTGGGGGGCGCGCAAGGCGTCCGAGGGCTGGTCGGGCTTTGCGGGCTGGGCGGAGCGTCTGCCTTATCTCTCGGCGGCCCTTGTGGGCCTGATTGGCGTCGTCGTCACCATTCGGGGCCTGCTGGCGACGGGGCTGATCTGATCACACCGCGAAGCTCGTTCCGCAACCGCAGGATGCGGTGGCGTTGGGGTTTTCGATCTTGAAGCTCTGGCCGATGAGATCATTGACGAAATCAATCCGCGACCCCCGCAGGAAATCCAGCGACACCGTATCGACCAGAACCACCGCCCCCTCGCGCTCGATCACGAGATCGTCGGCCTGACGCTCCTGCGTCACATCGAAGGCGTATTGGAACCCCGAGCATCCCCCCCCATTCACGGCGACGCGCAGCATGGATCCCTCGGGCTCCTTGCGCAGCACTTCGAGGATGCGCTTGGCGGCGCGCTCGGTGAGATCGACGGGGAGGGCTTCAGCAACTTCGGTCATGGGCGATGCTCTCTTTGGACCCCCGGGCTTGCCACGAGTCACCGCCCAGATATAAGCGCTGACAGGCGCGCGTTCAACGCACCGCTTTGTGAGAGGGCCAAAGATTGAGCATGCAGCCCCCTTATTCCGCCAATCACGCGCCCTTTGCGGTGGACTCGCGGCTGAGCCGGGGTCGGCTGTTTCCCGAGGCGCCTTCGCCCACCCGCACGGAATACCAGCGCGACCGCGACCGCATCATCCATTCCACCGCCTTCCGCAGGCTGGCCCACAAGACCCAGGTCTTCGTGCCCCACGAGGGCGACCACTACCGCACGCGTCTGACCCATACGATCGAGGTCGGCCAGATCGCCCGCGCCATCGCCCGCTCGCTCAGGCTTGACGAGGATTTGGCGGAAGCGCTGGCGCTGGCCCACGACCTCGGCCACACGCCCTTCGGCCATACGGGCGAGGATGCGCTGGAGGAGGTCATGGAGCCCTATGGAGGCTTTGACCACAACGCCCAGGCCCTGCGCATCGTCACCCGCCTCGAGAAGCGCTACGCCGATTACGACGGGCTCAATCTGGCGTGGGAGACGCTGGAGGGGCTGGTCAAGCACAATGGTCCCCTGCTGCAGCCCGATGGCGCGCCCATTCCCAAATACGCCGCGCGAGGCCTGCCCATCGCGATCCTCGAATTCAATGGGCGCCTGCCCCTCGATCTCGCCAGCTTCGCCAGCGCCGAGGCGCAGGCGGCGGCCATAGCCGATGACGTCGCCTATAACGCCCACGACATCGACGATGGCCTGCGCGCCGGGCTCTTCGCCATCGAGGACCTGCGGGCCGTCGATTTCGTCGGCGACCTCGTGCGCGAGATCGAGGCGCGCCATCCGGGGCTGGAGCCCGGGCGCTTCGTCCATGAACTGGGCCGACGCCTCATCACCCGCTTCGTGGAGGACGCCATCCGCGAGGGCGGCGAACGCCTGGCGCAGGCCGCCCCGCAAAGCGCCGCCGATGTGCGCGCGCAGGATCGGGCGCTCGTGACCTTCTCCGCGCCCATGCAGGCCGCCGACAAGGCCATCAAGGGCTTTCTCTATCCCCATATGTATCGCCACCCCCGGGTGATGAAGGTGCGCGTGCAGGCCGCCGAAGTGGTGCGCCGCCTGACCCGCGCCTTCCTCAAGGAGCCCGCCCTCATGCCCGGCGAATGGGCTCTGGCGGCGCAGGCGGCCAGGAGCGACGAGATGCGCGTGGCGCGGCTGATCTGCGATTACATCGCGGGCATGACCGACCGCTTTGCGCTGGCCGAGCACAGGCGGTTGTTTGGCGAGGCGCCGGAGCTGCGGTGAGGGGGCCATGGGCTGCGCGCACAGATAAAGCCCGCACGCGAATCCGCGCCGGGTTGATGGGGTCTGCTTGCCCCTTTGGGAGGGGCGGGGGGCGCCGTTTTGGCGCTGGTTGAGTGTTGGGATGATCGCCTCGCGGCGCCCCCTGCACGGATTCTTCGATCAAGGCTCCCGCTCTTGGCCCAGGCCTCGTCACGCTCCAGCCTCTGGCTGAGGGGGAGCGGCAGGCCCTGATGGGGCGAGGGGATCCCTCCAGGGATCGCCTTTCCGCATCTCAGGTTTGTGAGCTTCATCAGCTCAGACCGGTCATAGTGCCGGACGGGCGGGTGACTGGGCGTACCGTCAGCGGGAGGAACCCCTTTTGACATATCCACCGGCGGCCAGCCGATGAATCACGCCTTTTGCGTTGATCGCCCGAGAAGTGGCCTCCGGTAGGCCACCCCGCAGGAACCGCTCCCCACCCACCCGAATACGATCGCTCGCGTCCAGTCCCTCATGGGGTGGGGATGGAGGATTTTGTGGGCGATGTTGGGTGAATTGTAAAGGAATATTTTCTTTAAGGCTCGGGTTCTGCGGGAGCGCCTTGGCGGAGCGCCAAAAGCATCTTAACATAATCACCACTTTGGATTCATCCTGCCTCGTAGAGGTGGCTAGCAATGGTCCTCGGTCGTGTAGTTGCGCACCTTGTAGAATAACATTTTGAAGAGGCTTAACATGTTTAACCTGATTGCGTGGCTGTTCGTCGCTTACACCCTTGGTGTTATCATTGTGAGTATTGATAGGGACAAAGATGATCCTCTGATTGTCGCATGGTTGGGTGGCGGTTTTTTAATTTTCGCCGGGTATGTCGTCCCCGTTATCTTCGTGTGTCACCTAATTCTTGAGGCCGTTGACTTCACACCCATCATAAATTCTTGGGCTTTTGCGGAGGCCAATATTCTGAAGAGCATTAGAGCGGGCTCTTTCGTTGTGATCCCAAAAGACGCTTCGGATTGGGAACGTGCTTTTACAGGGTTTTTTATGTTGTACGCAGCCTATGGATGTTTTGTGGTGCTTTTAAGTGCTTGGTTTTTCATGAAGTTCATCTTCAGCCTCTTTTTCGGATCGCCGCCGGTTAGTCATCAGCCAAGCGTTCGAAACGTTGATAACGGCAAGCCGCAACCATGAATGGAAGGCGAAAGATGGCCGTGGCAAATCGCTTCAGAGATCTGGTGCAAAGCCGGGTAGCGTGCGATCCTGATTTTGCGGCGGCGCTGCTGAATCTGTTTGGCGTGATCAGCTATCTGCAAAGAGAGGCGGGCGTGACCTTGCATGTGGCGGCGGCGCAGGGGTGAGGGGGCAGGGGGGCGCGATCAGGCGGGAAAAACGCGCCGCCTCATGGAGTGAGCGAAGTGAGACTTGGGGAGCCTCGAAAATCTCAAACAATGCTGCTACCGAATATATCTTCTCTGAGTTCTGCGTAGGTGCGCATTCCACGCTTGATTAATAAACTAAGAACAGATCTCTCGATTTCATAAGCGTCGTTCCCTTGCTGGTACAATTGAATCAATGGCTTAATTCTTTGGATGAATTTTCCGGATGATTTTTTGAAATCGTCCGGAGGGTGTCCAGCTTCAATAGCGTCTTGGATGCATGCCTTCTTAATAGCTTTTACATCGGATTTTTTTTCTGGAAACCCTTGTTGTGAGCACAGGGCATCAAGAACTTCATCATCATATAGATAACTTTGAATGTTTCTACGTTTAAGTACGCGGTACCCTTGGTTTTCTAACTTCTTTATTTCTGCTTCACTGTGATCATCGCGGTCGATAACTGGAATGACGTTGATCCCTTTTGCAATCTTTTGAATTGTGGCCATGATGGCCATCCGGTCGGTTTTGACATCTGTAGAGTTGCCTGCTGCTACAAAATCAACATCAATAGTGTCATTTTTAAAGATATTGCTATAGCAAACAGCATCATGTTCCTGGTTCCCCGCTATTGAAGATGTAAGCGGGTTGCCTTCGCAGACGACAATGTTTTTAGGGACAACTAATTCGGATAAATCATCCAATGCGACATTAAGTACACTTCTCCAGAATTCTCTCGTTGGTTTCGTTGGTTCTATTATTGTAGGTAAATCAAAATTTTGGCCCGACATGTCAATGAAACAGACGTCTTGGGGTTTCTGCTCATATAAATCTTTCGCTTTTCTCATCATTCCTATCGAATGTGTGGCTATCCACATTTGTGTCTCGTCTGGAATTAGATCGAACAATTCAGTTAAAAGTGCACCTTGTAATGCAGTGTTCATATGACTCTCGGGTTCATCGATGCAGTAAACGGTGTGCTTGAAGCTTTTTACCTTCATATAAAGGTCCAGCAATAAATCGAATGCTGATTTTTCTCCTGCAGACAGTTGTACGTAAGGCAGTCCTTCTTTTGGCCCTTTTTTAAAGAAAAAGGTTCTGTCCGTGTTTGGGTTTCCAACGCTGTCTAATTCCAAATTACCTTTAAATACGCGATTTAATGCCGCTGATATTTGCGATGATTCGATATTAAAAATTTCCCCAATCGAAATATTGTTGTTTTGTAAGTTATAGATTTTATCTATCATGTTTAAATTAAATTTTATATAATTTCTACTTAATGCGCCGTCCTGCTGTACCAGTCTGTCGATAGGGGTGT
>CAMDOY010000023.1 GCA_945903655.1 Rhizobium sp. Q54
TGCCCAAGGGCGGGGTCGCCTATATCTCGCAATCCGGCGGCATGGTGCAATTCTTCGTCAAATCAGCCGCCGACCGGGGCGTGAAATTCAGCTCCATGTTCTCCAGCGGCAATGAGCTCGATCTCGATCTCGCCGATTTCGTGAACCACCTCGTCGATGACGAGGACACCAAGATCATCGGCCTCTTCATCGAGGGCATCCGCCGCCCCGAGGCCTTCATGCGCGCCGCCGCCCGGGCGCTGGCCGCAGGCAAGCCCATCATCGCCCTGAAGACCGGCAAATCCGCGAAATCCCGCGCCGCCGCGCAATCGCACACCGGCGCGATCTCAGGCGATTACGAGGGTTTTCTGGCGCTGTGCGAGCGCTACGGCATCGTGGCCTGCGCCTCCCTCGACGATATGGTGGAGACCGTGCTGGCCTTTCAGGGCGGACGCTTGCCCAAGGGACGGCGCGTGGGCTGGATCACCACGTCAGGGGGCACGGTCGATCTGCTCTATGATTACATCGAGGAGGTCGGCGGCACGCAGGCGCCCGAATTCAGCGCGGAGACAACCGCGATCCTGCGGCCTCTGGTGCCCGGCGAGATCGGCATCAAGAACCCGCTGGACGCGGGGATTCCCAGCACGGATGAAAACGCCATCACCATGTGCGCCGCCGCCGCCAATGACCCGCAGGTGGATATGGTCGCCTGGGCCGCCGTGCTGCCCAGCAGCAAGCGCCAGCCCAATGCGGAGATCCTGCGCAGCCTGCTGGCGAAGACCGACAAGCCCGTGATCGCCTTCGGCCGCATGGCCTATGCGCTGGGGCCGGACTCGCTCGATTTCATGGACAGGGTCGGCTTCCCCTATCTGCAGGGCCTGCCCCAGACCATCCGCGCCATGAGCGCGCTGGCCTTTTATGGCGAGCGCGCGGGCCGCCAGATCGACGAACTCACCGCGCCCCGCGGCAGCGCGCTGGAGGCGGCGCAGCTTGGGGAGGCCCTTGCCTCCCATGGCCTGACGCCCCCTGCCAGCGGCTTTGGCGCGACGCCCCAGGCCGCCGCCGACATGGCCGCCCGCATCGGTTTTCCCGTCGCGCTGAAACTCGTCTCGCCGCAAATCTCCCACAAGACTGAGGTGGGCGGCGTGCGCATTGGGCTTGGCTCTGCGGAGGAGGTCCTGCGCGCCGCGCAGGAGATTACGCAGACCGTGGCCCAGCGCGCGCCGGACGCCACCATCGAGGGCTTCCTCGTGCAGCAGATGGCGCGGGGAGTCGAGGTGCTGCTGGGCGTGCGCACAGACCCGCTTTATGGCCCCATGATGGTGGTGGGCGCAGGCGGCGTCTTCGTCGAGCTGATGAAGGACATTTCCTGCCGTCTGCTGCCGGTGGGTCCCGCACAGGCCCGCGAGATGATCGGCGAGCTGAAACTGGCGAAGCTGCTGGCGGGTTATCGCGGCGCCGCGCCCGCCGACATGGAGGCGCTGGTGGGCGCCATCTGCGGGCTCTCCGATTTCTATCGCGACCACCGCCACACCCTGGCGGATCTCGAAGTGAACCCGCTCATCGTGCTCGAAGAGGGCAAGGGCGTGCGCGCGGTCGATATCCGCTCGACCCCCGTTTGAAACTGAAGGAGGCAACCATGGCCTATGAACTCGCAGACTTCTGCAAAGACGCCCACTCGGCGCTGAAAACCCATCCGCTTCAGGCGGCGCTCGACGACATAGCGACACGCCTGCGCGCGCTGCTCGCCAACCCCGCCTTCGTGGCGGCGACCTTCAATGACGAGACGCCCATCGGCAAGCGCGAGCTTTACCATGATGCGGAGACGGATTTTTATGTGCTGGCCCATGTGCAGGCGCCGGGCAAGACCGGCTCGCCCCATAGCCATGGGTCCTCATGGGCCATCTATGGCAATGCGCGCGGCTTCACCGACATGACCGAATATCGCCGGGTGAACGGCGCCGACGAAGAAGCCTCGGTGCTGGAAAAATCCGATCATTACCGCCTCAACGCAGGCGACAGCCGCGCCTATGGGCCGGATGTGATCCACTCCACGGCCCACCCCGAAAAGGCCTGGGTGATGCGCATCACGGGCACCGACCTCGACCACCTCCCGCGCTTCCATTTCAAGAAATCGCGCGACCGGATGGTGGAGGCGGCTGAGTAGGCGCCAGGCGCCTGCTCAGATCTCCTTGCCGTAAATGGTCTTTGCGGCTGCGCGCGTGACATAGCCTTCGGCCACGTCCGCGCGGAGATCCGCCTCGTCGCGCTGGTGGGGATCGCCATAGCCCCCGCCGCCCGCGCTTTGCAGCAGGAAGCGGTCGCCCGCCTTCATTTCATAGCGGCCGGAGGCGCGGGTCTCGCGCTCGTCGGGCGTGCCCAACCGCACCACAAAGCGCCCGCCGCGCCCGTTCTCGCCGCCATCGAGCCCGCTGGGCGGATAAATGGCCTTGTCAAAACGGCGGATCACCATGGCGTCCTCCAGCAATTCATATTCGCGCTGGAAGGACACGCCGCCCCGCCATGTTCCCGCGCCCCCCGAATCAGGCACAAGATCGAAGCGGTTGATGCGGCAGGGATATTCGCTTTCCAGAATCTCGATGGGCGTCACATGGAGATTGCTCAGATGGGCCGCCGTGCAGCCCGCCCCATCATGGCCCTGCCCGCCGCCATAGGCGGAGCCCACGATTTCATATTGCATGTTGGACTGGCCCGGCCTGCCTTTGGCCCAGGAGATCAAGAGCGCGCTTGACGAGCCCCCATGGGCGTTGGCGCGGGCGGGATTGAATTTCGCCATGGCCTCGAGAATCACATCCACCAGCTTCAGATTCACCTGCTGGTAATTGGACACGGGCGCTGGCGCCGAGGCGTTGGTGACCGTGTTGGGCGCGAAGATCAGCTCCACGCAATCGCGCATGCCATCGTTGAAATGCAGACGCGGGCCAAGGCTGCCGATGAGCGAATAGAAGACGCAGGCCTCGACCATGGAGGGGCGCAGATTGATGGGCCCGCGCGCCTGCCTGTCGCTGTTGCGGAAGTCGAAGGTGGCGAGCCCGTTCTTGATGGTGATGGTGACCGCCAGCTTCACGGGCCGGTCCACCTCGACCCCATCATTGTCGATGAGCCCTTCAGCGGAGGATACGCCCTCGGGCAGTCGCGCGATGGCGCCGCGCAGCTCTTCGGCGGCCCCGCGCAGGATCGCCGCGAAGGCGTCGCACATGGTCTTGGCGCCAAAGCGTGCGCAGAGTTCCTGCACCCGCTGGGCGCCCATTTGCGTTACTGCGATCTGGGCAGTCATGTCGCCGCGCACCAGCAGGGGCTGGCGGCTGTTGGCGAGAATCAGGCGCTCCACATCGGGCAGGTGCTGGCCTGCGTGGCAGATGCGGATCGGGGGAATCAGCACGCCCTCGTGATACATCTCCGTCGCGTTGGCGGAGGTGGAGCCGGGGTTTGTGCCGCCCACATCGGCCTTGTGGGCGATGGTGCCGGAGAAGCCCACGATGGCGCCATCAGAAAAGATCGGCGCCACAAAAGCCATGTCGGACACATGGGGCAAACCGCCTTCATAAGGGTGGTTCGACACGAAGACGTCGCCCTCCGTGATCTCTTCACCATAGAGTTCGCGAATGCGCCCCACGAGATGGCGATAGACCGGCGCATGAAAGAACATGGGCGGCGCCACGATGAGCCGTCCCGTGCGATCCAGAATCACGCAGGAGAAATCGCGGGATTCGCGGATGATGGTGGAATAGCCCGAGCGATAGAAATGATAGTGCATTTCATCGACGAGGCTGGCGATCTTGTTGCGCAGGATCTGGATGGTGATCGCGTCCATGTCAGGCCGCTCCCTTTTCAAGCACAAGATTGCGATGCTGATCCACGCGCCCGGTCCAGCCGGGTGGCACGACCGTTGTCGCATCAAATTGTTCGACCACGGCGGGGCCATGAATCATCACGCCGACATCAAGCCCGTCGCGTTCATAGACGCTGGCTTGCGAGGCCGTCGCGCCATCGAAATAGATGAGCCGCATGCCCTTGCGGGCGCTTTCAACAGAACGCGGCTGCGCAGGCGCCGCATGTTCGCCCTGCGCATATTTGGGCACGGCGACGCGCAGGCGCAGACGATAGCTGACGACCTCCACGGGACGCTCTTTGGCCGCATGGCCATGGATTTGCGCATGGCGTTCATCAAAACGATCACGCGCGGCGACCATGGCCTGCGGCGTCAAGGCGCCTTCAAAAAGGCCATCAAGCGGCGTGCGCAATTCATAGCCCTGGCCGGTGTAGCGCATGTCGAGTTCGCGGGAGAAACGCGCGGCTTTGGGATCAAGCCCCTCGGCGACAATCTCCTCATGGGCTTTGGCTTCCAGGAGCTTGTAGATCTCTTCCGCATGGTCGGCGGTGATGGCGTCGAGCGGCATGAGTTCGGAGCGAATGTAATCATGCACCACATCGGTGCAGAGCAGGCCCAGCGCCGAGAAGGCGCCGGGGCGCGGCGGCACGAGAATGCGGCGCATGTTGAGCTCTTCAGCCACAGCCGCCGCATGGACCGCGCCAGCCCCGCCGAAGGGCAGCAGGGTGAAGGCTGAAAGATCGACGCCGCGCTTGGCGGCGAAGACGCGCACTTCATCGGCCATGCGCATATCGACGATGCGGCGCACCCCATCGGCGGCCTGCAGCACCTCCATCTTCAGGGGATCGGCGATACGCGCCTTGATGGCGGCGTGGGACGCGGCCACATCAAGCTTTTGCGCGCCGCCCAGAAAATAATCGGGATTGAGATAGCCGCAGACCACATCCGCATCAGTCACGGTTGGCTGCTGCCCACCGCGTCCATAACAGGCGGGGCCAGGATCCGCGCCCGCGCTTTGCGGGCCGACCATCAGAAAGCCCGCGCCATCCACCCAGGCCACGGAGCCGCCGCCCGCCGAGATTGTCGTCATGTCCAGCGCAGGCACGTCGATCTGCCGACGCGCGATGACGCCCTCGGTGACTTCCAATGGCGCGCCGCCTTCGATGAAAGCGATGTCGGCGCTGGTGCCGCCCATGTCGAGGGTCACGAGCCCGCGTTCCGCGTCGCTCTGCGCCAGCCAGGCGCTGGCCTGCGCGCCCGCAGCCGGACCCGAAAACAATGTATGCACGGTCTTGCCGCCGCTGATCGCGGCTTCAAAGGGCATGACGCCGCCGTTTGACTGCATCAGGAAGCGCTGCTGGGTCGAGACGCCCGCTTCGTCGAGGCCCTTGTTGAGATGGTCGATGTAGCGCACCAGCACGGGCTCGAGATAGGCGTTGAGCAGGGTGGTGGACATGCGCGGCCATTCGCGCAGGCGCGGCAGAACCTCGGATGACAGGGACACGCTGACGTCAGGCGCCTCTTCCAGAATGATGCGCCGCGTTTCTTCCTCATGGGCGGGATTCATGAAGGAGAAGAGATAGCAGACCGCGATGGACTGCACGCCCGCATCGCGCAATTCGCGCGCGGCCTGCCGCACGGCGTCGCGATCAAGCGAAAGCAAAACCGCGCCCGCGTGATCTGAGCGTTCGGGAATGTCGCGCGTCAGGCTCTGCGGCGCGATGGGCGCAGGCTTGGCGTAGAAATAATCGAAGAGATTGCCATCGCGCGCCTGGGCCTGCACCTCCTGAATGGCGCGAAAGCCTTTCGTGATAAGCAGGCCTACCTTGGCGCCGCGCATTTCCAGCAGCGCATTGGTGGTGATGGTGGTGCCATGGGCGAAGAAAGCGATCTCATCCGGCGCGACCCCCCGCGCCACGAATCGCGAGACCCCATTGAGCACGCCAAGCGCCGGATTTTTCGGCGTGCTCGACACCTTCTCCACCATGAGCTCGCCGCTCGCCACATCCAGCAGCACGAGATCCGTATGGGTGCCGCCGACGTCGACGCCGAGCCTGTAACGCTGATTGGCCATCTGGCTTTCCAAAGACGAGAGTAAAACGAGGCTCAGGCCAGAAGGCCGAGCCCGCGATAGGCGGCGAGCGCGCCCTCATGCAGCGACACGCCCTCAAAGCTCAGCGCCGCCGCGCCTTCAGTGCGCAGGGGCTGCCAGAGTTCGCCCATACCGGTGAAGAGGGCGTTGAGCCGCTCCAGCTCCGCAGCGCCGCCAACGATGGCGCGCACCACGGCCTCGACCTCTGCGGCAGGCTGGCGCGCATGGGTCACCAGCACATTGCGCACGCCGGGCTGGCGACTGTCCGTCGTGAGGCCGCGCAGCTGGCCCTTGCGCATGGTGGCGCAACCATAGACGGGATGGGCGGCGAGCACCTTCTCCAGCCCGCCCGGCGCGAAATCGAGCACGCGCAGATCAAAGCTGGCGTCCAGCGCATCCATGGTGCGGTTGGGAATCGGGCATTGCAATTGGGCGTCGATCTCGCCCCGGCGCAGGGCCTCCCCGCCGCTGGCGAAGTCCATGTAGGAGGGGGTGAAGGTATCAAAGCCAATGCCCAGCGCGCCGAAGATGCAGTGAGCGTGCTGCGCCGTGCCGCTGGTGGCGGGACCCACCGACACCCGCTTGCCCCGCAGATCCTCCACCATCCTGATGTCGGATCCCGTGGGGACGATGAAGAACATGGGGCCGAGGTTCATCGGCGCGACCATGCGCAGCTCTGTAGGCGCGGTGAAGGGCTTTTCGCCGCGCAGAGCGCGGCCGATCCAGTTGGCGGCCATGAAGCCATAGTCGATCTGGCCAGCCGCGAGACTTTCCGCATTCTCGATGCTGGCGGAGCGCGCCTCCGTGACCTCGATGGGTCCGGGGATGCCTGCGGCTTCCAAAACCGTGGCGAGGGCAAGGCCCTGGGTGAGGAATGTGCTGTTGGGTTCGGCGGTCCCGATTTTCATGGCGTTTCCCGGTGCTCAGGCCTGTGTCGGCCCGGTTCTCTCAAAGTTTAACACGGGGCCGCAAGCCTTGTCAGCCTTGCATGGCTGGACGGACATGGCGCGGGGCGCATAGGATCACCCCACAGGCAAAAGCCGACAATCAAGGGAGCAGATGATGAGCAAGGACCCGCAGAGCGACGCCAACAAGCCGCAAGTGGTGGCGGACCTCGCCTATACGGACCTGCGCGAATGGATCGAGGAGGCCCGCAAGCTGGGCGAGGTCCGCGAAGTCAAGGGACTGAATTGGCAGGAAGAAATCGGAATGGCCTCCGAGGTGATCCTGCATGATGAAAGCGCCCCCGCCGTGCTCTTCGAGGATGTGCCGGGCACCCTGCCGGGCAGCCGCGTGCTGGTGAATTTCTTCGGCGGATTGCGCCAGCGCATGACGCTCGGCTTTCCCACCCATCTCAACAAGCTTGAGCTGAGCGAAGCCTTCCGCACCAATTACATGGTGGACCTGAAGCGCATCGAGCCGCGCTATGTGAACGACGGCCCCATCTTCGAGAACATCATCACCGGCGACGCCATTGATGTGACCCTCTTCCCAACCCCCAAATGGCATGAGGAGGATGGCGGGCGCTATATCGGCACCGGCAGCTTCAACGTGACGCGCGATCCCGATGAGGGCTGGATCAACTGCGGCACCTACCGGGTCATGATCCACGATGAAAAGAGCGTGGGCTTCTACATTTCGCCGGGCAAGCACGGGCGCATCCATCGCGACAAATACGAGGCGCGGGGCGAGCCCATGCCGGTGGCCATCGTGGTGGGCTGCGATCCCATGTCCTTCCTGATGTCGTCGAGCGAAATTCCCTATGGCGTGAGCGAATATGAAGTCATGGGCGGCATTCGCGGCAAGCCGGTGGATCTGGTCAAGGCGCCGATCACGGGCCTGCCCGTGCCCGCCGACGCGGAGATCGTCATCGAGGGCTTCGTGCAGCCGGGCAATGTGAAGCCCGAGGGGCCCTTCGGCGAATGGTTCGGCTACTATGGCTCGGATGTGCGCGACGAGCCGGTGATGGACATCAAGGCCATCTATCACCGCAACAATCCGATCATCCTGGGCTGCGCGCCCCAGCGCCCGCCGGACGAGATCGCCCGCTATCGCGCCCTCACCCGCTCGGCCATCGTGCGCGAGAACATCGTCAAGGCGGGCGTGCCTGACGTGACGGCGGCCTGGGCCCATGAAATCGGCACCGCGCGTCTGCTGCTGGCGGTGGCCATCAAGCAGCGCTACGGCGGCCATGCGAAACAGGCGGGCCATGTGGCCGCCATGTGCCACTCCGGCGCCTATGCGGGCCGCTATGTGATCGTGGTGGATGATGACATCGACGTGTCGAATCTCGATGAAGTCATCTGGGCCATGCTGACCCGCTCGGATCCCGCGACCTCCATCGACATCATCACCAACGCCTGGTCGACGCCGCTCGATCCGCGCATCGAGCCGGAGCGCAAGGCCAAGGGCGACTTCACCAACAGCCGGGCCATCATCGACTGCTGCAAGCCCTTCTGGTGGAAGGACAAATATCCCAAGGTCAACCAGCCCTCGCCGGAGGTGCGCAAACTCGCGCGCGAACGCTTCGGCTACCTGCTGAAATGAGCCACGAAAAACCCCGGCGCTGCGGCGCCGGGGTTCAAACGTTGCGCTGACGAAAGGCTGGATCAGAAGGTGCGCTCGACGCGGAACTTCGTGGACCAGTTGTCTTCGTTGAGGCCGGGACGACCGGCGTCAACCCAGGCGCCGGAGAGGGGCGCGTTCTGCAGCCTGTTCTTCAGATTCGCGTATTGAACTTCGAGGCCGATGTCGAAATCCCGGATGGGCGAATAGATGATGCTGCCCGCGATCTCCCAGAGCTGTCCCTTGCCCCATTGCACGCCCACATTGGGGGACGCAACGGTCGGCGGATTGATCTCCACATAACCCGCTGTGAAGTTCGACCGCCACTGGGGAGCCCAGTAGTGCGTCATGGCCATGGCGACGTTCCAGCCGGTGGAGACCTCCGAATCGTAAATCAGGCCGGGGGTGTATTTGGCGACGCCCCCAGTTGTGATGTTCGTCGGCAAACTGGCATTTACCGGGACGATATTGGTGTCGACGCGCACGATGCCGCTGATGAGGCGCTTGTCGGAGGCGCTGGAGTTCACCACGCTCAGGCCGCCGGTGGAGGCGATGGCGCCAAGCATGCCCGACATATAGTTCGCCGTGAACCAGATCTGATCGCCCTGGGCCAGCATGGGCAGCTTGAAGCTGACCGTGGAGCCGACGCCCCAGCCGCTATGGTTACGCTGGCCGATGATGGCCGAGGGCGCGGTGATCACGCCAAAGGCGTTGGTGGTGGAGGTGTTGACGGTTGCGTTGGTGTAAAGCGAATTGTTGCCCACCATGCCGTGAAGCCCGGCGAAGCCCCAACCCTGATCGAGACGGATATTGCCCACGACAACGGCAGCGGTCGAGAACCGATCGATCGCGATCTGGTTGTTGTTCATGTCCTTGGAGTCTTCGAGGGCGATGGTGGCCGAGAAGCCGCCGCCGAAGGTGGCGGTGTAGGCGATCTGCTTCATGCCGTTCGGAAAGCCCGTCCAGGGGTTCGAATGATACATGAAGCTGGGCATCATCGCGTAGTTTTCCGGCGCGATGCCGAAGGTGAAGCCCGCCCATTGCACGAGCGCCGATTCGACCGTGAGGCCTGTGGTCGAGTTGTCCGACAAGCCATAGAAGGCGTTATTCGTGAGGGTGGTGTTGCGGATGCCGCTGGTGTTGGCGCCGCGCAGACGGACGAAGGTGCGCACGGTGCCAAGATCGGTGGGCGTACGCGCGTCCACATCGATACGGCCACGAACCTCATAACCCGTCGTGCTGAGGGCCATGTCGGGCTGGGTCAGATAGGTGATGGCGGTCAGCGGCACGGGCGGCGCTGTCGAGGTCGCAGCCGTCAAGCCTCCCATCGTATAAACCGACTGGCCCGGCGTGTACTGATACTCCGCACGCACATAACCACCCAGACGCACGCAGGTTTGCGTGCCCGGAATGAAGAAGAAGCCCGAGCCGTAGGGATCGCAGATCTTGACGTAATTGACGGCCGCCGCCTTCTTCGAAGGAAGATCGGCGGCCTGCGCGCCGACCACTACGGCGAGCGCCGCCGCGGAACCGAGGAGAAGGCCCTTTACGAGCTTCATAGTTACCTCCAGTGTGAAAAACCGCTGTGGACGGTGCTCCGCCCACATGGCCGCAGGGCCTGATCGCCGGTGCGGAGATATATCGTGATACGATGTATCTTTTATCGTGTTACGATATAAAGGGGTCGATGAAAACCGCTCTTGTGGAGCAAGGTTTGTAATTTGGGCAGGTGTGGCTCAGCGGCCACAACGAGGCGTGGGGCCATATGGAGACGAAACAAAGCGCAAAGGGGGCGAAGGCCAGGACGCCCAAGGCTGCGCCGGGACTTGAGGACGCCCATTATGCCGCGCTGGCGGGATTTCGCCGGGCGCTGCGGCAGGTGATGGCGGACAGCGAAAGCATTTGCGCAGGGCTTGGCCTGACCACCCAGCGCTTTCAGGCCCTGCTGGCGATTCGCGCCTTTCCGGGCCAGGCCATGAGCGTGGGCGATCTGGCCGATGAACTCGTGTTGAAGCACCATAGCGCGGTCGAACTGGCGGGACGCCTCGAACAGGCGGGCCTGGTGGCGCGCAAGGGCGATCCGCAGGACAAGCGCCGGGTCTTGCTGACCCTCACCCCGCTGGGCGCAGAACGTCTCAGCGATCTGGCGCGGGCCCATAGCCTGGAGCTTGGGAAGACCCGGGACGCCATGATCGAGACGCTCAAGACGCTGCCGGGCGGGAACTGAACCCATAAGGGCGAATCAAGCCGCAGGGATGGCGTCCGCCCGGCTCCAGGCCGCCTCCTCAAGGGCGAGTTTGTCGAGGGTGAGCTCACAGACCGCCCGGCGCAGTCGCTGATTCTCCACTTCGAGCTTGCGCAAACGGCGCAATTGCTCGGAGGTCAGCGCCCCATACTCCGCGACATAGCGATACCAGGTCAGGGCGTCGATCCGGAGTTGATCGAGCATCTCCTCACAGGTGTAGCCATCGCGCTGCAGGCGGCGACCGGTCTCGAGCAGCGCTTGTATCTCGCGGGCGTCGGGATCCCGCAGTCTGGTCAGCATGAGGGTCATGGTGCGCGCCTCCTTTCAGGCGGGATGAACAGGCGTTGGGCCACAGGACAGCGAAGGCCGCGCACGGCGAAGCATCACCGGCCTGCGCCAAGCGAGGGGTTGCGCGATGCGGGCGCCGCCTACCGCCTCCACAACGCTGGGCAGGCGGGCGGCGACCACATGAAGCGATGGCGAGCCAGAGGCCCCGGCCCGCGCGCCGCGCGGCGAAGGCGCGGCGAAGGTGACGCGGCCCAGCCATTTTTCAGGTCGCTGGCGCCCGAGGGACGTCGCCACCGCCGCCAGAACACGAGGGGAAGCGAAGACAAAGGCCCCGTCCCAGCGGTCCGCGAGCCCATCTTCGAGCACGGCGAGGGCGAGCGCGAGGTCGCTGGCGTGACCATGATCGTCCCAGCCATGGCCACACCGCAGACATTCCGTCGCTGCCCCATGAGGGGGCGCGTCCCGCAGATCAACGCCAAGAGCGCCAAGGGCCCGCCCATAGGCGGCGATGGCCGCCTTGCCGGCGCGCGCGGGCGAGGGGGCTGGCGCGATCCAGACATGGCGGGCGCCCGGAGGACCCATGGCGGGAAGATCCAGCCAATTCAAGGATGGATCACGCAGCGCATCGGCATGGGCGAAGAGGGCTTCGCCATCCCAGTAGACGCCGATCCGGCCTGATGGAAACAGGTGTGACTTAAGCATACAACAATTATGTTTCATGTAATACCGCTATGTCAACAGTATTAAATAATGACGTAAGGTAAAGTTACAGGAGTAATTCGCAATCTGCTTCAGCGTGAGCATATATTATACTTGAATATGCAAGTATTTATAAATTCATATCATTTCCTGCTTTGGCGGAGCCGTAACAGCCCAGTCATCACCACCAGGAGCCCGCTGACATTTCCGCTGGCTTGCCGCCTGTGGCGCCGGGGATTTGCGACAAGGAGCCATCGAGGGCGCCGAGGATGGCGCGCTTGGCCTCCACGAAGCCTGGCGAGAGCCGGTCGCGCGGGCGCGGCAGGGGCACGGCGATATCCGCGAAGATCCGACCCGGACGCGGCTGCATGACCACGGCCCGATCCGCCAGCGCCGCAGCCTCCTCCACATCGTGGGTGACGAGCAAAAGCGTCGGCTGGCTCGCCTCCCACAGGGCCAGCAGATGGTCCTGCAGGGTGGCGCGGGTGAGGGCGTCGAGCGCGGAGAAGGGCTCGTCCATGAGAAGCACCTTGGGCTTGGTGACCAGCGCCCGCACAATGGAGACGCGCTGGGCCTGCCCGCCCGAAAGCTCGCGCGGCCAGCGCGGCCCATAGCCCGCCAGCCCCACTTTCAGAAGGGCCTCCTCGACAAGATCGCGCCGCTCGCTCGCGGGCAGATGGTCAAGGCCGAAGCCGATGTTCTGGGCCACCGTCAGCCAGGGCAGCAGGCGCGGCTCCTGAAACACGATGCCCACAGCCGGATGGGGCGCCGCGATGGCCTCGCCATCGACGCTCACCGTTCCATGGGTCGGCGCTTCCAGCCCGCTGACGAGGCGCAACAGGGTGGTCTTGCCGCAGCCCGAGCCGCCCACCAGCGCGACGATCTCGCCCGCCTCCACATCGAGGCTGACATCGTCGAGCGCATGGGCGCCATTACCGTAGACCTTATCGAGGTGGGCGAGAGAAAGCATGTCAGCCACTCCGCGCAAAAGAGTCCTGCCAGGACAGCAGGGGCCGGGTCGCCACAAGGATCAGCCAATCCGCCGCCTTGCCCAGAATGGCGAAGCACAGAATGGCCGCCAGAATCTGATCGGGCTTGCCGAGCTGCTGGCCATCGACCAGCAGATAGCCGAGCCCCTCCGACGCGCCCATGATCTCGGCGGCGACCACGAACATGAAGCCGAGCCCCAGACCCGAGCGCAGGGCCACGATGGTGTCGGGCAGGATTGCAGGCAACAAAATGCGCCGCGCCAGCATCAGCCGCGACAGACGAAAGGCGCGGCCGACCTCCACGATCTTGCGATCCACATTGGCGATGGCGCCCATGACGCCGAGATAGACCGGGAAGAAACAGCCCACCGCAATGAGCGCGATCTTCGAGGGCTCGAAAATCCCCAGCCACAGAATGAACAGGGGCACCCAGGCTAAAGAGGGAATGGCGCGCAGGGCCTGCAAGGTCGGATCGAGCAGACGGCGCGCGAGCGACGAGGAGCCCGTCAACGCGCCCAGCAACACGCCCACGACAGCGCCGAGCCCGAAGCCGAGGCCGACCCGTAAAAGGGTCGCGATGACATGTGTGAGCAATTCACCGCTGGCGGCGAGCTTCCAGAGGGTTTCCGCAATGCGCGAAGGGGGCGGCAACAAACGCGCCTGCACGAGGCCAGCGCGAAAGGCGGCCTCATAGAGAAGGGCCGCTGCCACCGGCAGAATAAGCCCATAGACAAACCCGCCGCCAAGACGAGACGAAGCCGCCCGCGTCGATGCGCGAGCGTTGCGTTTTGTCTGTAAGTCGAGCGTCTGAATTTCGCTCATCGGCGGGTCATCTCCGGCGGCGGCCTGCGCCGCCGGGGGGGTTCTAAGCTTACTTGGACGAAACCGCAAAGCGCGTGTCGATGAGCGCGTCAACGGTGGCTTTCACATCGGACTTGGCCTCGATCACGCCAGCCTTCTGCAAGGCGAGGCCAGCAGCCAGAATCGTCTCCTTGGTGGAGGCGATATTGGTCGAGCCATTGGTGAGGTCGGTGCGCTCCAATTGCTTCGCGATGACGGCGTCAGGCAGCTTGGTTTCGGCCACCAGCAGCTTCTTCAATTCGTCAGGATTCTTGAGCGCCCACTGGCGCGCCTCTTCATAGACTTTGAGCACGCGCGCAACGATCTGCGGATTCTGCTGGGCAAATTCCTCGCGGGCGTTCAGCACGCCCCAGGTATTATCTTCGGCCTTGCGGAAGAAGAGCTTGGCGCCCTCCTCCACCTCGGCCCGCGCCATGATGGGATCAAGGCCCGCCCAGGCCTGCACATCCTTGCGCAGCAGCGCGGTCTTGCCATCGGCATGCTGCAGCAGAACGAGCTTCACGTCCTTTTCGGTGAGGCCCACGCTGTCGAGCGAACGCACGAGGAAGATATGAGGATCCGTGCCGCGCGTGACGGCGACGGTCTTGCCCTTGAGATCGGCGACTTTGGTCACGCCGCTGTCGGCGCGCGTGACGAGCGCGGTCCATTCGGGGCGGGAGAAGACGCCGACCGCCTTGATCGGGTTGCCATTAATCCTGGCGATGAGCGCAGCGGCGCCCGCCGTCGAGCCAATGTCGATGGAGCCCGCGTTGAGAAATTCCAACGCCTTGTTGGAGCCAGCGGAGAAGACCCAGCGCACGGCGATCTTGTCACCTTCGAACGCCTTCTCGAGAAGCCTCTTCTCCTTGAGGACGAGGGAGAGGGGATTATAGATCGCCCAATCCACGCGGATCTCGTTTGGGGCGGCCAGAACAGGTGCGATGGAAAGTGACAGGATAGCGGCGGCGAGGCCAGCCAGGGAACGGCGTGACAGAACCATGGGGAAACTCCAATCAGGCGTGGACGCAGCCCATGGGGCCCTCCAGCGCTTTAGCTGCATTTTTAACCGCGCCCGCAAGCGGTGATGACAAATCGGCGCGTAGGAACCTCCATAGACCGGGCGGAACAATAACACAAGATATTTTTGCATGATATATAATAATACATTTTAATCGTGTCTAATAATCCGTCCCGCCTCCCAGCCAAGGATCGCCTGCTTGCGGGTGAGGCCCCAGTGGTAGCCGATCAAATAGCCGGAGGCGCCGAGCACCCGATGGCAGGGCACCACGAAGGAAATGGGGTTGCGCCCCACCGCCGCCCCCACGGCCCGGGCCGCGCGGGGCTTGCCAATGCGCCCCGCCAGCACCGAATAAGTGGTTGCGGCGCCCAACGGCACCTCCAGGAGGCTGCGCCAGACGCTCACCTCGAAGTCGCTGCCGATCAGCACCACCCGCAGGGGCTGTCCCTTGCGCCAGCTGGCGGGATCGAAGACCCGGCTCGCATAGGGGGCGGTCGCCGCATCGTCCCGCTCGAACCGAGCGCGCGGCCAGCGGCGGACCATATCGGCGAGCGCCGCCGCGCGGGCGCCCTCATGGTCCCCTTCCGCGCCCTCGTCCACCCATCCAAGTCCCGCCAGACCCCGAGAGCTCGCCACCATCAGCGCCTCGCCAAAGGGGGAGGCGTGCCAGCCATAGGTGAGCGTCAGACCCTCGCCCCGCGCCTTGTATTCGCCCGGCGACATGGCCTCGTGGGTCACGAAGAGATCATGCAGCCGCCCCGGCCCGGACAGGCCCACCTCCAGCGAGGCTTCCAGCACCGAGGCGGAGTCGCGCAGCAGAGCCCGCGCATGGTCGATGGTGAGCGCCTGCAGGAAGGCCTTGGGGGATAGTCCCGCCCAACGCCTGAACAGATGGGTCAGATGGGACTGCGACAGGCCCACATGATCCGCAATTTCGCTGACGGAGGGCTGGGCCTTCCAGTGCTCGCCCAAAAAGGCGATGGCCCGGCGCACATGGACGTAATCCGCCGCAGCCTGCTCCAGCGCGGGCGATGCGTTCACGGCCTCTTCAAGTCCTGACATGGGCGCCTCCTGCCGCCCAAGATGCGCGGGAATGGGAGGCGACGCCACCCGAAAGCGGGAATGGGTTACGAAAACCTCGGCCCGCGCCGCGCCTGCGCCAGAGCCCCCGAGAGGTCACGCGCAAACTCGGCCCGCGCCTGCGGGCCCAGCGCCGCCGCCACTTCCAGCCTGCGCCCGCGCGAGACCAGATCGAGCCGGGTGACGCCGTATTCCTCCAGCTCCTGCCGCTCAAGCCGCACGAAGCCCGGGCTAAAACGCCATTCCCGGCGCCGCCCCGCCGCGCTGACCCGCGCGACGGTCAGCTCCACCGGCGTGACCAGAACGTCCTCATAGGCCCGCGCCGCCCGATAGCTCAGCCGGAAAGCGCCATAGAGCAGAACAATATCAAGCCCGAGGAAGCCCGCCACCGGCCAGGCGCCCAGAACCACGAAGGGAATGCTGGAGGCCACACATAGAGCCGCAAAGAGCGCGAACAGCAGCCGGAACCCCCGCGCATCGAGGGATCGATGGGGCGTGATGCGAGTCTGCAGGATCGGCTCGTCGCAGGGGTCGGCCATGGCGGGCACGTGGGGCTTGGTTGCGCTTCAGCTCACAGTTATAAAGCTTGCATGTCCATTTTGAAGAGCGCGGCGGCGCGTAAAAAAAGCGCACCCAAAAAGAAGGCCCCGGCCGCCAAAAAGGCGCCGGCTAAGAAGACGCTCCCCGCGAAGAAAACCAAACGCGTGCGCCGCGTCGTGGACGCGGCCACTGTGCAGGAGATCTTCACACGTTTCCAGAAAGCCAATCCCGAACCCAAGGGCGAGCTGGAGCATGTGAACGCCTTCACCCTGCTGGTCGCTGTCGTGCTTTCAGCGCAGGCGACGGACGTGGGCGTCAACAAGGCCACGCGCCCGCTCTTCGCGGTGGCCGACACGCCACAGAAGATGCTGGCGCTCGGCGAAGACAGGGTCCGCGACTACATCAAGACCATCGGCCTCTTCCGCAACAAGGCCAAGAACGTCATCACCCTGTGCGAGCAATTGATCCGCGAATTCGGCGGCGAGGTGCCGCGCACCCGCGAGGCGCTGGAGACTCTGGCGGGCGTTGGGCGCAAGACCGCCAATGTGGTCCTGAACATGGCCTTTGGGCAGGAGACCATCGCGGTCGACACCCATCTTTTTCGCGTAGCCAACCGCATTCCGCTGGCCATCGGCAAGACGCCGCTGGCGGTGGAGCTTGGGCTTGAGCGGGTGATCCCTGCGGCCTTCATGCGCCATGCCCACCACTGGCTGATCCTGCATGGACGCTACATCTGCAAGGCCCGCAAACCCGCCTGCGAGCGCTGCCTGATCTCGGACCTCTGCGCCTCCCCGGAAAAGACGATTTAACGAAGCCTTCACCATGCCGAAGAGCCTTGGTGATGAAGAGCCGAAGTAGGTTGTCCGCGCGCCGCGCCTCGCCTATACGGGGCGGCCTTTCATCCTCCTGCGCGCGCAAGCTTAGCCCTTGAGCGCAGCCCTCCAGGTGAGTTGCGACTGCCCCATGGCGACGCTCTATCATCATGCCTTCTGCCCGCACTCGCGCTTTGTGCGACTGGCGCTCGCCGAATATGGCATCGAGCCGCGCCTCGTGGAGGAGCGCGCCTATGAGCGGCGGCAGGACTTTCTGGCCCTGAACCCGGCGGGACAGACACCGGTTCTGGTGGAGGAATCCGCGCCCTCCGTGCCGGGCGCCGCCATCATCGCAGAATATCTGGACGAGACCCGGGGCCTGGCCCTGGGCGAAAGGCGCCTGCTGCCTGAAGATCCCCTTGGCCGCATCGAGGTGCGCCGCCTGATGGAGTGGTTCCACGGCAAGTTCTTCGCCGAGGTCTCGAACTGGCTGGTGATGGAGAAGATCCACAAGCGCTACATGCCCACGGATCTGGGGGGCGGCGCGCCGGACATGCAACTGGTGCGCGCAGCGCGGCAGAATATCCGCTATCATATCCGCTACATCGGATGGCTGGCGGGCCAGCGCAACTGGCTGGCGGGGGATCGCCTCTCCTATGCGGACCTCGCCGCCGCCGCCCATCTGTCCTGCATAGACTATCTGGGCGATGCGCCATGGGGCGAGGACGAAGCGGCGAAGCTGTGGTACGCGCGGGTGAAATCACGCCCCTCCTTCCGCACGATTCTGGCGGACCGCCTGCCGGGCATGCCTCCCGCGGACACCTATGCGGACCTCGACTTCTGACCTCCGCGCTGCGCCAGAAACTCGCTGCGCGCGCCAGCGAACTGGGCTTCGAGCTCTGCCATGTGACCACGCCTGACGCTATCCCCGAAGCACCGGCCCGCTTGCGCGAATGGCTGGCGCGCGGCGCGCAAGGCGACATGGACTGGATGGCGCAGACGCAGGACCGGCGCGCCGATCCGCGCGTGCTCTGGAGCGAGGTGCGCTCCATCATCGTGCTGGGCGTCAACTATGGCCCGCAAGGCGACGCCCTCGCCACGCTCAGCGATCCCTCAGCGGGCAATATCTCGGTCTATGCGCGCCATCGCGATTATCACGACGTCATCAAGGGCAAGCTGAAGATGCTGGCCTCCTGGCTCATCGCGCAGGCGGGCGAGGGGGATGTGAAGGTCTTCGTCGACACAGCGCCGGTGATGGAGAAACCGCTCGCGCAAGCGGCGGGGCTGGGCTGGCAGGGCCGCCACACCAATCTGGTGTCGCGCGAGTTCGGCTCCTGGCTCTTTCTGGCGAGCATCTTCACCACGCTGGAGTTCGCGCCTGATGCGCCGGAGATCGATCACTGCGGCTCCTGCCATGCCTGCCTCGACGCCTGCCCGACACAGGCCTTCCCAGCGCCCTATCAACTGGATGCGCGCCGCTGCATTTCCTATCTCACCATCGAGCACAAGGGACATATTGCGGAAGAGTTTCGCGTCCCCATAGGCAATCGCATCTATGGCTGCGACGATTGCCTGGGGGCCTGTCCGTGGAACAAATTCGCGCAGGAAGCGCGCGAGATAAAACTCATCGCGCGGGCTGATCTTGAAGCGCCGAAACTCGGCGAACTCGTGCAACTCGATGACGCCGCCTTTCGCGCTTTCTTCTCGGGCAGTCCGGTGAAGCGGATCGGCCATGCGCGCTTCCTGCGCAATGCGCTCATCGCCATCGGCAATGGAGGCGACGCTTCGCTTCTGCCGCTTGTTGTGCAACGACTGAACCACGAATCCCCGCTGGTGCGCGCCATGGCCGTCTGGGCCGCCGCGCAACTATGCGATGACGTTTCGTTCAAAGCGCTGGCGCAAATGCACGCTTCAAGCGAAACTGATCTGGATGTGCGCGCGGAATGGGCGCGCGGGTGCGGAGACATGGCGCCATGAGTCTCGTGATTTTCGGTTACGGCTATTCCTCCCGGCATTTCGTCCGCATGCAGGGCGCGCGTTATGCGCCGGTGCTGGCGACCGTTCGCGACCCCGCGCGCGCCGCGCGACTCTCAGGTCCGGAATGCGAAGTCGTCGCCTTTGGCGAGACCATAGATGAACGCATCGGCCCCGCGCTGGATGAAGCGCGCTATCTTCTCGTCTCGGCGCCTCCAGAGGAAAGCGGCGACCCCGTGCTGGCGAAATTCGAGGCGCGCATCGCGCAATCGAAGATCGAGCGCATCGTCTATCTCTCCACCGTCGGCGTCTATGGCGACCATGGCGGCGCCTGGATTGACGAGACCACGCCCTGCGATCCCTCCAACGCCCGCAGCCGCTGGCGCCTGGCGGCGGAAGAGGCCTGGCTGGCGCTGGGCGCGCGCATGGGCAAGCCCGCCCATGTGTTGCGCCTCTCGGGCATCTATGGTCCCGGCCGCAATGCGCTCGCCAATCTGCGCGCGGGCACGGCGCGGCGCATCATCAAATCAGGACAGGTCTTCAACCGCATTCATGTGGAGGACATCGCCCGCGCCGTGGCTGCCTGTTTCGACAGCGCGATCGCCGGCCGCGTGTGGAACGTCACCGATGACGAGCCCGCCGCCCCGCAGGATGTGGTGACCGGCGCCGCGCAATTGCTGGGGCTGGAGCCCCCGCCGGAAATCGCCTTCGAGGACGCCGAGCTCTCGCCCATGGCGCGCAGCTTCTATGGCGAGTGCAAGCGCGTCTCCAATCGCGCCATGAAAGAGGAGCTTGGGGTCACCCTCGCCTATCCAACTTGGCGCGAAGCCATTCGCGCGCTTCACGAAAGCGGCGAAGGTCGATAAGGTGCGCCCGCGCCCATCAGAGCGCGCCCGGGAGAACAGGAATGATCGTCGATTTTCAAACCCACTACACCCCGCCTGAACTGCAGAAGGGCGATCCCACCCGGATGACCGTTCAGCTCGACGAAAACGGCAATCCCAACTACCTCCTCAATCCACTGCTCACCGATGTCGGCGCCTTCATGC